>CAJVCJ010000020.1 GCA_910595855.1 Candidatus Thioglobus vulcanius
TTGGCTGAATCTGATTCGGGATGTGCATCATATTATTTTCTGGTCTAAACCTTGGATCTTGACGATAGCTTTTTAAAGAACGGGGGTGCGCACCAAAGCGACTCATATTTCTAGCATCATTAGCAGGTAAATATTGGTTGCCCGATGACATTGGATTCCAATTAGAGTTGTTACCCCATGGACTATTCGAACCGTCAAAACCACCAAGATTTCCCATATTTCCCATATTTCCCATATTTCCAAATGGTGAAAAATTTTCAGTGTTTACAAAAGCATTGACACAGGTCGAACTTAGTAATAAAGAGGTCAGTAAAATGGTGAATATTTTCATGATTTTAGAATTATGTTAATAATGTTAATTATATCACAATCAGAAGTAAGCGAAAAAATGAGCTAGAAAGAATGGATTACTTTGGCAAAAATTCGATCATTATCTTTAAATGCATTTATAGCAGGGTTGTCACCAACTAGATAATCAATAACACCGAGACTAATTGTTAATTCATCATCTAATGCATAATCCAGCTCAACCCTTGCAGATCCGCCATCTTGTGCATGATCACCAAATACACTTAGAACACTGATCAAATTTAATGTCTGATTTAAGTAAGATTGACTAAAGCGTATTGCTTGTTGATATTGACTTTCAACTGTATAGTTATTGGCCAAATATACACCAGCTTCATAATCATGAATTTTTCTCAAAGCCACCTCATAGCCAATAGAGCCATCAGCAATGCCGTTATATTCAAGCCCTAACAAAACATCTGTCCTAGCTTTGGTGTCAGTCACATTATTGTACTGAATATTGTCAAAATGCGCCGCTTCAGCTTTTAACAAAAAACTACCGGCGACTTTATTATATGCAGCACCAAACATATTAGACTTATTGTCATATTTTAAAACATCAATATCGCCACTAATTAAATATGGCTTATCTATATAAGTATTGGCAAAATACACGCCAATATCATAACCTTCAAAAGTGCCTGTTAAGCTAATAGCAATACCCGTATTTTCAAAACTATCATTTGGCTGAATTTCATTCAAATCTATTGAAGATTTAAAATCAGATCCAGATTTTGGATTTTTACTAAAACGATTTTCATGCAGGGCAATAATTGAATAATTTAAATTATCAACATAATAATCAAGCTTGGACATGGTTCGACCTAGGCGTAAATTCTTAATATCGACCAATCCTGGCTTTCGATTATCTAATGGATTCAGAATATCCGTTATTCTGATAGAATCTGACTTTCCCCAAACAACCACCTGCCTACCTATCTTAAAGTCCAAATTTGGAAGTATTTCGAGCCCTATATTTAGCTCATTTAGCTCAATTTCAGTTTTATAGCCATTGGGCACTGTTAGATTTTCAAGTTGATAAACAAAATCATAGTAGCTTTTTAGGTTAGCTGATAATTTTGCCCCATTCTCAAATTTATAATCACCAAGTAAATCAACCAATATTTTTGACGATGAGAGATTTTTGTAATTGCTAAAATTTTGGTGCGCTTCAAAAGTAATGGAACCGAACAATTCACCCTGAACAGAATCTTGACTAACTAAAACGACATTGATATTTTCATCATCAAAACCGTCATCATCAAATCCATCTTCAGCATAAATATTTAAAGACAGTATTAATACTGTTATAGCAAAAATCCTATTCATTGGCTAAAGCCCTTTTTCAATCCTGCGAATGCTAAACATATCGCTACTGATTTTCTTATTAATCTCAACATTAGAATTAGTCAGAATGGTTTTGTGCAGTGTTTTTTTACCCTGTTTGGTGGTCATAGTAGTTTGCATGGCCACCCAAATACCATCGAATTTCTCAAGTTTTCGCACATCCATATATTTAACACGAGAGCCTTTTTTCA
Organism: Candidatus Thioglobus vulcanius; assembly: GCA_910595855.1. Lineage (GTDB taxonomy): Bacteria > Pseudomonadota > Gammaproteobacteria > PS1 > Pseudothioglobaceae > Thioglobus_A > Thioglobus_A vulcanius. The sequence continues at coordinate 1,887 of CAJVCJ010000020.1, forward strand.
AATAAAACTTGGCACGCGTCAGTACATAATTATCTTTACGGATATAAAGTGTACTTTTAACATACCCAGTTTCATCAATAATTTCTTGATTAACAGGTGTTGATTCAATTACCCATACCGGAACTTTCCCTTCTTTGCGCTTAATGCTTGTTTCCTTGACAAGCTTAAAACTATAATCATTCAATTCTTTATCAGTCATATCTGCATAGGAGAAATCACTACCCATAAAGGCAGCGTCTTTATCACTCGCAGGAATTCTCTTTGTCTTTTTTAATGCTGGTAAATACATCCATTGGTCATCATCTTTATCTTCACCGCTATAATCATAGGTTAAAAATGCCGTATTTTTAACGTCACTTGGTGACAAAAAGAAGATGATTTTATGCTCTACATTGGCATCAATATCTTTGGCAAAAGTACGCAATTGGCGAACTCTTTTCTTGCCCTTTTTATCAATCAGCATCATCTGCATGGTTGAGATCATGCTTGTGCCGTCATCACGCGCATCAACTTTTTCCATAATATCTCTGGCTTTATTTTCAGCTACAACAGATACTGACAACAGCAAACCCACAACAAGAGTTAAAAATTTATTCATTACAAATCTCCTTTATTTCGAATCATTAATTTCATGATGGCAGGGACTAGGAAAAAATCAGCGAGCAAGGCAATAAAAATTGCACTAGCTGTTAACACCCCAAAGTTAAACATAGAGCTCATTGAGGCAAATAACAATACTAAAAAACCAACTGACAATACAATTGAAGTTACTACGATAGCCCTACCTGTTCCCATTAATGTTAATCTTACAGCCTTATCGACATCATTATATTCAAGTTCATAACGTCTAAAATTATGCATAAAATGGACGGTATCATCCACTGCCAACCCTAGGGCAATGGCACCAATCAACATGGTGAACATGTCTAATGGCATATCAAATATAACCATAATCGTTGATAAAAATAGAATAGGCAGTATGTTTGGAATCATGCTTATCAATCCAATCTTGATATTACCCACCAAAATTATCATCATAAATGAGATCAAACCAAAGGCTATCAAATAACTAACGGCACTAGAATTTATTGATTTCTCCATAATAATTGAAAGTAGAACAGAGATACCTGTTAATGAAACTGTTGCCACATCAGCAAACTCTTGATCA
>CAJVCJ010000021.1 GCA_910595855.1 Candidatus Thioglobus vulcanius
GCAAGGTTGGCAATTTTTTGCGCTAAATCAGCTAGCTTATTATTAGGTACATACACTCTTTGAACTGAAACACAAACCTGACCAGAGTGATACATACTGGCTTTTACCAAACCAGAAACAAAGCCATCTTCATCTTCACTGGAATCAAAAATAAGCGGTGCAACACCACCATGTTCAAGTGCACAACGCGTACCAGGTGCGAGCTTTGATTTAAGATACCAGCCTACTTTAGCAGAGCCAATAAAACTAAAAAAAGCCACACGTGGATCGGTAACTAATTTTTCAGAATTTTCACGATTGGTGATTGCCACTTGTACCCAGCCTTCTGGCAAGCCTGCTTCAATGATCAACTCCGCTAGACGTAAACAACATAGTGGTGTTACTGTTGCTGGCTTAATAATCACCGGACAGCCTGTAGCAATGGCAGGAATTATCTGATGAATGGCTAAGTTAAGTGGGTGATTAAATGCGCTCACTGCTACCACCACACCAATCGGCTCCATTACCGTAAACGCTTTTCTGCCAGCACCAGCTGCACTAAGATCCATTGGTATTTCTTCGCCTTTAATATCTTGCATTTCACGAATGGCGATATGAATACCACCGACGGCACGCGTCACTTCCACACGAGCATCACCAATTGGCTTACCACCTTCATTAGCAATAAGCTTTGAAAACGCTTCGTGCTCATTATCAACTAATTCAGCCAACTTCTGTAACACGCTAATTCTTTCATATACTGGCAGACATCCTTGATGATGTAGATTTTTTGCCGTTGACAACATTGCATCTACATCTATAGAATTATGCATGGTTAATTCGGCCAGTGTTTTTCCAGTATAAGCTTGAGTAACGCTTAGAGTTTCTTGAGTCATAATATTTTCCTAATGATCAAATTGCTTTAAATCATCTAATAATGTTTTGGTATTTTGTGAGTAGTCAATTGGCAGATCGATTACATGAACGCCGCCATCAGCAAATGCTTGTTCCATTGTAGGGATCAGCCCATTGCTTGAAGCGATTCGATGACCAGTTGCGCCATAGCTTTGTGCATACATAACAAAATCAGGATTATTAAAGTCTAGTGCAAAATCAGTTAAATCTTGGGCCGCTTGTTTCCATTTAATCATACCGTAACCACTATCATTAAAAATAATGGCAATCAGGTTTAGCTTAAGACGCACTGCTGTTTCCAACTCTTGTGAATTCATCATAAAACCACCATCACCACATACAGCAACCACTTGACGATCTGGATACATCAATGCACATGCTATGGCTGAAGGTAGGCCTGCACCCATAGTTGCCAAAGCATTATCAAGCAATAGAGTATTCGGCTGATAAGTGTGGTAATGCCTAGCAAACCAAAGCTTAAACATGCCATTGTCAAGCGTAACAATACCATTTTTGTCCATCACTTTACGCACATCAGCCACCACACGCTGTGGCAACATTGGAAAAGATGTGTCATCATCAAGTGCATGTATAGCTTCTCTAGTACGCTGACGAATAGCCTCAAGCCACTCATTATTACAAGCTAGGCACCCACTCAATGCTGTAGTTATTCTATCTATCGAATTACTAATATTACCTACCACCTCAACTTGAGGATAGTAAATGTCTTTAATTTGCGCCGAATGGAAATTCACGTGAATCACCTTTTGCTCATCACCTTTCATAATAAAAGGTGGCTTTTCAACAATATCATGACCCACATTAATAATTAGATCTGATTTTTTAATCGCCTCATGCAGATAATCTTTTGAAGAAAACGCTGCTGTTCCAATAAAGTGAGAATCATCGCCACTTAAAACACCCTTGCCCATTTGCGTATTAAAAAATTTCATTCCTATTTTATTAACAAAATCAGATAATGGCTGTCTGATGCGTTTACGATTTGCACCCGCACCTACCAACAATAAAGGCCTTTTTGCGGCTTTGATTGCTTCCACCGCTTTTTCAATGGCACGATCACTGGCAAACACTCGGTGAATAGTTTGTCTTGGAAAAACTGTTTCATCTTTCACTTCGTCTCTAGCAATATCCTCGGGAAGTTCAAGATGCACAGCACCTGGGCGCTCCTCTTCTGCAATTCTAAAAGCACCTCGCACTAACGATGGAATTTGACGACCATATACGATTTGCTCAGAATCTTTAACTAATGGCTCCATCATTCTAACAATATCTAAAATTTGAAATTTTCCCTGTAAGCCTGCTTTAATTGGCTTTTGACCAGTAATGACCACTAATGGCATCGCACCTAATTGCGCATAAGCAATTGCAGTTACCAGGTTAGTGGCGCCCGGACCAAGTGTGGCTAAGCACACACCTGCCCTACCAGTCAGTCGACCGTACGTCGCCGCCATAAAAGCTGCAGCCTGCTCATGACGTGTAAGAACAAATTTAATTTTTGATCCACGCAAAGAGTCCAATAAATCTAAGTTTTCTTCGCCAGGAATACCAAAGATATATTCAACACCTTCATTTTCTAATGCTTTTACAAATAGGTCAGATGCTTTCATTAATTTTCTCCTTCAGAGCAAGTGGGATACAATTCATTCGTAGGGGTAGATTTACCATTAATTTGGAAAATTCTTATATGGGTACGATTCAAAATTTGTATTTTTTCACGATCCATAGCAAAAAAATACTGGCGGAAAAACTCACCCATGGTGCTAAACAAATAACGAAAATGAGCCACCACTGGATAGTTTTTTAAAATGGCATTTTTACTCTGACTAATACCATATATAAAGGTTATAACAATAACACAGAGAATAATACCAAGTAGCCAAACAAATAGTGTTGGCATTAGATTAAAAATTAGATTTGATGTGTCGAACACCGACCTATTCCCCCGTGTATTTTATGGCTATATTACGCCTTAAAAATAACAGTAGCAATGATTTGTAAATATTTTTTTTGATTTTTTATTTTGTTTTTTTTACAGAAAAATCAATGTTGAAATTAATAGATACTAGTAAGTTATTTTAGTCGTTCGAGTACTTTTTTAGAATCAAGCGCCGCACGTACAAGTTCAGCCGCTTCTACCAATGAATCTGCTTTTTTAGTATGCCACATTATCAATGAAGCTGACAACACCAAGCCATCATAAAACATACCTTTTTCACCTGATAAAGCTGCCTTACCTAGCCTAACTGTATATTCTGCCAAGGCAGGAATATCATTTTGCACATTTAATTCTGCCGGAAATGAAATGGCACGCATATCTTGCTCAATACCAAGCGAAGCGGGCTCAATATCTACACGACTTCTCTCCACATTACTCTCGTATGAAATCATCAAACCTTTTTGACGTAACGATGGAATGACACCACCTTCCACTCCACGAACAAGAAGTGCTGTTTCCATGCCAGATGCTTTAACCAAATCTGCATAGATTGGCGGATATGGTTTGTGCACATAGCCCAAAATTGAGTGTGTTTTATTACCACGTAATGGACCAATTAATGTTTCTACGGTGTTAATCACCGTACGCTTAACAACACGATCACGCAGTGACACCATATTATGCAAGCCTTTACAATAACTAGCTTGATCAATATAACTCCAACCAATTGAAGCATCTTCTAAACGAGCTTTAGCCTGCGCAGTAGAATGATCCACATCCAAGCCTAATGCCTGATTAATATGACGATGTGTCAAACCAAATTTAGGACTTACTGAATTCAAGCTGTGGATAACTGTTGGCAAGCCAAGCTCAGCCAATACAGGTGGTAAAAATGATGAAATTGGTATAGAGCGATTATAGCCACTGTACGGATCGCCCAAATCTACCAAATCAGGTACATTTACTGTTTGCTTATCACTCTCCGCTAAAATTGCGGCCAAAATTCCTTCGTTTTCATCCTGGCTTTCGCGCTTCATACGCAAGGCGATTAAGAAAATAGCTGATTGTACGTCATCAATTTCACCACGTAAAATGGCTTGCATGCCTGCTTTTGCTTCTTCAAAATCAATGTCTTTACTCAAATCTGGACCGGTAGCCACTCGCTGAATAATTGACTTCATTAATGCTTGGGAATCTGTATTCACGATTTAACCTCTATATAAATTTCATTATTTTCTTGTTTTACTGGATACGTCAACATATTATCCACATCTTCTTCAGAGCTATCGCCCGTGGCCAAATCAAAGCTATAACCATGAAGAGAGCACTTAACACGATTGCCTTTTAAACAGCCTAATGTCAATGCAATATCTTCATGTGGACAACGATTTTCAGCACAATAAAGCTGGCCATTGTTTAGCGTAACAAAAAGGTTTTTACCTTCGACTGTTATCTCTGACATTGTGCCTTCTTTCGGGGCTTTATCTAAAACTTTTATCCACATATTTTTAGTATTGTTTCCTTTAAACGAGAGTCGCTTATCGTTAAAATAAACTCCAAATTGAATTACTATTTAATTCAGCAGAACATTGGTTCAGTTGGCGCTTGTAGCGTTTAGCATTGTCATCAACTTTACGGGCAACCTTCATCAACCAAGGCTTTCTCTGGTACGATTTTTTCTTAAATCCGCCATGACCTTCATGATAAGCCAAATACTGATTATAAGCATCTGACTTATTAATACCTGCACGCTTTTTAGACTGGTTAATATACCAACCGACAAAATCTGCGGCATCGTCAAAATCATCACGATCCGCACTGTAATTGCCTGTTTTTAACTGATACCAATCCCAAGTTGCATCTTTAACCTGAGCAAAGCCATAAGCCGTTGTTGGTCGAAACCAAGGCACTACACCAAACAATTTTTCTCTAGGTGGTTTAGCATCAGATGCAAAATGTGATTCTTGATACATAATGGCAAGTTGAACATGTGCTGGTGCACCATATTTTTTCTCACTGGCTTTGACCGATCGATACCAGCTAACCTCTTCATCCATTAAGGTGCAGATGTTATTAACCGTTATTGCTGGGGTTGACAAACAACCTGTCAAAAATAACGGCAATAAAGCCAGTAAGAATACTTTTTTCATTTAGCCTGTTACAGTTTCAAAGAAAACTTTATAAACAACCGCTGCTTGCACTGCAAACAACACAAAGAACATAAATTTAACAGTGCCATTAGATAAGGCTTTTGACGGGCCAGATTTAGATTCTGATTTTGAACCACCTTCCAAATCAACATTAGTTGCTACCAAGCCTTTATCTGACTCTTCAGCATTAAATACAACGCGAGTATTTGCTTTTAAACGTGATTTGTTAAAAATATTTTTCTGGTGAACGAAATATTTTTCACCATCATCACCAGTAATAAATCCATATCCTTTTGTACCAAATTGTGCCACTACGCCTTTAATTTTCTTAGCCATTTTTTTTCCTCTTAATTTTTACGCAAACAATAAGTTGCTTTTTCAATAAAATCAACGTTCGCACGTTGAAACTTAGGCTCATTTTCTATGTCATTAAAACATTGTAATTGTTGACAGTCGAACCCTTTTTCATACAGTGACCACACCTCTTCTTGGTTAACAGCAAAAGGTGGGCCACTTATTTGTAATTGCGGATAATTTAAAGTTAATAATAACACCCGACAATCCTTGGATATTATAGAGTATAAATGCGCTGCATATTTCACCCTTAACTCTACCGGTAAAGCGATTAAAGACGCCCTATCATAAACCCCAACAACAGATTTTAAATGTTCGGAATCAAGTTCAAAATAGTCACCACAATAAATCTGAATGTTATCTGCTGAATAAATACTAAATTTGTCAGAATAACAAATGGAATACTCAAGCTTATTTTCATCAAAAAATTGCTCGGCAGCAAGCGCACTTAGCTCTACACCAATAACTCGATAGCCTCGATCAAGTAGATAGATCATATCTGTACTTTTTCCACACAATGGTACAAAAACTTCATCGCCCTTCTCTAGCTGTAAACAATCAATAAATTCGATTAATTTAGAATTTGGTTGTTGACGATGCCAGCCAATTTTTCCTTCTTTCCAGCGTTGTATCCAGTCAGTCATCCTGATCCTTAAGTTATAATATCGAGTATGAAAATCAAACGACCAAATCGAAAAACCGTCATGCAATTTATGATGGTTATTTTAGCCATTTTTCTCATCCGTGAATACCAACAGCAAGACTTAACCAGCGGCAAAGCGCCAAGCTTTACCTCCAAAACACTGAGTGGCGAAGTAATGAACGCTAATCCACTGCCAGATCAAGGTGTGTTAGTGCATTTTTGGGCGGTTTGGTGTCCGGTGTGTAATGTAGAAAACGATAACATTCAAGCCATCTCCAAAGATTATAAAGTGCTTAATATTGCTATCCAATCAGGTTCTGATTTGGAAATTCAAGCCTACGCTGAAGAAAACAATATGCAGCTTGACAATCTTATTAATGACCAATCTGGATCAATCTCCAAGCTATTTGGTGTCAAAGGCACACCAACCAGCTTTTTTATTAATCCAAAAGGACAAATTCAATTTACCGAAGTGGGCTATGTTACCACTTGGGGCTATCGCATGAGATTATGGTGGGCAGGACTATAAATAACGACTGGTCCGCCTATCTTCAGCCTTTATTTGAACAGGCGTGTTTTCAAAAATTAAGCCAGTTTCTTGATCAGCAAGAATTCAACAACATCTGTATATTTCCACCCAAAGATGATATCTTCAAAGCCTTTGAATTAAGTAGCTTTGAAAAAACAAAGGTGGTGATACTTGGCCAAGATCCTTATCATAATGATCATCAGGCGCATGGCTTGAGTTTTTCTGTGCCCGACGGCGTTAAAATCCCGCCTTCACTTAGAAATATTTATAAAGAACTGGAAACGGATTTAAACATTACACAAAACTCCAGTGGCGATCTTCAGCGCTGGGCATCACAAGGAGTATTACTACTCAATAGTGCGCTGACGGTTGAGAAAAATTCACCCGGATCACACACCAAAACAGCTTGGATTAATTTTACCGAGTCAGTCATTACACTATTAAGCGAGCATAAGAAAAATTTGGTATTTTTATTATGGGGTGCACATGCTCAACAAAAATCTAAGCTGATCGATTCAAGTAAGCACTTAATACTCAGTAGCTCGCACCCATCACCATTTTCTGCGCATCGTGGATTTTTTGGCACTAAACACTTCTCCAAAACCAATGACTACCTTAAAATGCATAATCAACAAACAATTAACTGGTAATTATGAAACTTATTATTGACGATGCTTGCTACGCTTATGATGAAATTTTCTCCCAATTTGGAGAAATTTTCTCCATGGCCGGACGCGACATTAACGCTGAAAGTGTCAAAGATGCTGACGTACTTATCGTACGATCACGCACAAAAGTTAATAAAGAATTACTCAAAGGTAGTTCGGTCAAATTTGTCGGTTCAACAGTGGCAGGCCTAGATCATGTTGATGAGGATTATTTACAAGCTAATAATATTGAATTTTTTTCCGCTCAAGGATGCAACTCAATGGCGGTAGCTGAATTTGTCATTGCAACGATTCTTAATTTAGCCCAAAAGCACAACTTCAATTATCAAGATAAAACGTTGGGAATAATTGGCGTAGGCAATGTTGGCTCACGATTAGCTGCAAAAGCAGAGTTACTAGGTATTAAAACCTTGTTAAATGATCCCATTCGTCAAAATAAGGAAAATTTGCCAAATTTTGTTGATTTAGACACGGCTCTAAGTGCTGATATTGTTACTTTTCACACACCTTTAACCTTTAATGGTGATTATCCGAGCTTTAAATTACTAAATAAGGCCAATTTTCACAATATTACTAATCAAACCATCCTTTTTAATGCCGCACGAGGTGGCGTGATTGATGAAAAAATTTGGGAAAAAACGCCAACACTTGAAAATATCATTGATTGTTGGGAAAATGAGCCAAATATCAATCAAAACTTACAAAAAACTGCCCACTTAGCCTCACCTCATATCGCTGGACACTCGGTTGATGCTAAATTTATGGGAAGCTTCATGGTTTATGAAGCTTTATGTAATTTTTTAGACGAAAACCAACAAGAAAGCATTAAAAACTTAATAAATCCAGGTGTTTTAAGGCTAGTAAGTGATAATTTACTTGACTGCTTAAATGAGATTTATGATTTTAAGCAAGACACAGTAGCAATACAAAATATTGAAAATTTTGAATTTTACCGCCGAAATTATCCAATTCGCTACGAATGGCATCACTTCAATAGTCAGGTTACACTACCCATAGCCTAGTAATTAAAAAGAGTTATATTAAGCATTTGTATACTTAATATAACATTCTCTTAACCTCTAAATAAGGGTGTTATCTAATCAGCTGACAACACCCTTATTAAAAAGACTACTTATCCACCTCTAACGATAGATTTCACTTGTGTTAGTGCATCTTTAAATGTAGTTTCTTTAATGACTGTCATTAAAGCCTTTACATCAAATTTATGATGACGTTCAGCCATTACACCCATCTGTGGCATTTCAGCTAATCCAGATTCAATTGCATGCTCTTTAAATTTATCATTTTTCCAGAAAAAAGCACCCGGCATGGTTGTTGGAATAACCAAAGCATAGAACAAAATTCTGCCCAAATACGCTGATACCAAAACTGATAGAAAGCCTAGCACCATTAACAATGGGTTCGGATAAATAACAATTAATGCCATTAACGACATATTAACGCCTAACAATGCATTTCTTAATTGATAAGTTTTGCCATAGGTTGTAATTTGTTCGAAATATGACGCATGACCTTCACCTGACTTTTTCACATCCTTACTATGAACGATATGACCAACACTTTCAAGCGCAAGACCAATTAAGGCAACTGCTGCAATATTGATTGTACTGACTTCCGTCAAACCAAATGGCATTAGTAACATGGCAAACAACAAACTACCTAATGATAATGCGGTTCCATAGAACGCACTACCCGTTTGCCAATGATCCCAAAATGGTCTCGCTGGAATTCTATACAATTTATACATATAGAATGAGCCCATCATAAAACCTATAATCGTGACTGCATACGCAACATTTGTAAACATGGTTAGTCCAGTAATTTCAACTAGTAATGCCAAGGTCAGCCCCATAATAAACAATGTTACACCGGCTATTTCTCGACTAACTGGAGACCATCTTAGATTATAAAATCCACGGTAGAAGTACTGTGGCTTACCTAGATGAAGGTTTAGTTTAACCAAACCATAAGTTAGTAAAGTTAACAATGTAACCATTATAATAATCACGCTATTGCCGCCTGTTAATCCAATAGAACCAAGATTTAGAAGGTCTGATAAAATTAACCATAAGGTTGCACCCATGGCCGATTGCGTACATAATGTAAAAATTGCATGAGCATTTTCATGTGACTTTAGTAATTTTTCAATACCCCAGTGTTTTTCTGCTGAGTGCTTTTTACTATCTAGTGTCGATTTGAAATTACCATCTTCTTGTTTATGGTATTTGACTGGCATGCCATCCGGTCTAGTCATATCTCTCTGAGTATCTTTTGTTTGCTGAAAGCGAATATTTGGATGAGTAATATTAGTATCAGGGAATCCAGGAATTGATGTTTTAGCTTGCTCTCTATTTTCCGGAACACTTTCAACGACACCAAAATCTAATGCATTGCCCAAGCAGGCCGCTACACAAGCTGGTTTTAAGCCAACTTCTAGACGGTCAACACACATATTACACTTGCTTACCGTACCTTGAACTGGATCTAATTGTGGTGCGTTGTAAGGACAAACCCAGGTGCAATAACCACAACCAAAACAAATATCTGGATCTTGCAACACAGCTCCGTATTCTGCAAATTTAGTATAAGCACGTGTAGGACAGCCTTTAAGACATACTGGATCGTCACAATGATTACACGCCATTGAAATATTTAGGCGCTGATAGTTTGGATAAGATCCGCCCTCAACAAAGCCAACTGAACGAAACGCTAAGTGATCTGGGACATCGTTTTTCTCACTGCAAGCAGATTCACAAGCATGACAACCAATACAATTATCTGCATTAAAGTAAAAGCCATGCTGTTTATAACGATTTGGGTTTTCTCCAATAGCGCTATCACCATTAATATTTAAACTTTGGTCTCGTAATGGATCGCCTTCTTGGGTTTTTTCAATAGAATGACCGTAGCAGTTATCTGTCTTGGTCTCTTTATCCCATAAAAATGCGTATTCTGGCTCATCTGCTCTTACTTTAAACATAATATTTTCCTAAAATTCTCTCATTTCCATACTTAACTGTGCGGCTGCTTTTTGATCTTTAATCGGCTCAATTCTAACAGCTTGTTGCTTGTAGGCGGGCTGTCTAGAATGAGGATCTAACAAACCCAAAGTTAGTCGATTAGCACAATCATGGAAATGAAATGGTAAAAATACCGCGTTCTTTCCCACTCTATTTGTATATTTTGCCATTACAATTGCATCCGATCTTCTAGAGATTAAACGCACATAGTCGCCATCTTTAACTCCAGATTCAATGGCTAAATCAGGGTTTATTTCAATAAACGGAATTGGGCTAAATTTATTGTTATTTCCAACTTTTCCTGTTTTTGTTCTACCGTGCCAATGCTCTACAAGTCGACCTGTGTTTAGCCAAATAGGGAATTCCTCGTCTGGTACTTCATTGTTATCAACAAATGGTAGTGGAATTAATTTAGCCTTGCCATCTGGATATCTAAAAGTCGCATCCTCGGTGTAAATGCGTTTACCACCAGCGGGTGGCTCTTCATTCTTCTCAACATGCTTGTCTGTATAAGGCCATTGAATGCCACGATTTTTTTCAATATTTTCATAATCCATGCCTGATATATCACACAAGCGACCTTTGGATATTACCTTCATTTCTTCAAATACTTCTTCGGTAGTCTTTGGAAAACTCACCTTGCCTTCGGTATTGAATCGTTTGGCTACTTCGTTGAAAATCTCAAAATCTGGCTTTGAGTCTCCAGGTGCTTTCATAATTTTATTGACCAAATTAACACGTCTCTCCGTGTTGGTCATTACACCAGATTTTTCCGCCCACGTGCCAGCTGGTAAGAAAACATTGGCATATTGATTACTCTCAGAATCTTGGTAACAATCTTGCACAACACAAAATTCCAACCTTTCCATAGCTTTTCTTATTCTCGCTGTATCAGGTAAAGAGGAGAGTGGATTAGTTGCAATTAACCATAATGCCTTGATCTCGCCCGTTTCAATCGCTCTATAGATATCTGTTTGCACTAAGCCACGTTTAGTTGGCAGGAAGTCAACGTCAATATTCCAATATTCTGCAATGTCCTCTCTATCCTGAGGATTTTCCAATAATCGATGATTTGGCAATCCTGAGCATGAAGACCACTCTCTTGTTCCCATCGCATTACATTGGCCAGTAATTGAGAGGCTGGTACCACCCGGTATGCCGATATTACCTGTAATAAGTGCTAAATTATTAATACCAACCACACCATCAGAACCATGTGTTGATTGATTAATACCCATGGTCCAAATCTGCATAGCTGCATTGGCTTTTGCAAATAACCTAGCTACAACACGAATGGTATCTTCGTCAATGCCACAAATCTTAGAGGCGGTAACTGGATCATATTTGTCCACTTCTGCCTTTAGCTCATCATAGCCATTTGTATTTTTTTCAATATATTCAGCATCTTGCAAGCCTTCATTTAGAATGACATACATAAAGGCATTCATTAAAACAATGTCAGTACCGGGAGTAACCGTTAAATGAATATCAGCATTCTGTGCCAACATGGTGACACGTGGATCAATCACAATTAGTGGGAAATTTCTTTTTTCTTGAGCCTCTTTCATTCTCCAATAAATAATTGGATGCTGCTCAGGTAAATTAGAACCCCAAGCAATTAAGCAGTCAGTATGCTCGAAATCTTCATAACATCCAGGAGGGCCATCTGAACCAAATGAGCGCTTATAACCTGAAACCGCAGAAGCCATACACAATGTTGTGTTACCATCATAATTGTTTGTACCAATCAAGCCTCTTGTAAGCTTACCTAATGTGTAGAACTCTTCAGTAAACATCTGGCCAGTTGAAATAATTGCAACAGAATCTTTACCGTACTTTTCCTGTACTGCTCTAATCCCCTCTGCAGTTTTATCAATTGCCTGGTCCCAAGTTGTCTCAGTAAATTCCTCATGCCAGTGATCGCGTATCAGTGGCTTGTCGCCACGTCCAGCAGAGTTAAACAACTCGTGCTCCATAATACCCTTTAAACAAAGCTTGCCACGATTTACATCTGCACCACCTACGCCTCGGGATGAAACTGCATGACCTTCGTCATTTAGACCAACCTCTATCGAACACCCTGTAGAACAATATCCACAAGTAGCGTACTTCCATTCAACCACTTTTTTATCAGTAATTTTAATTGGATTTTTTTGTGTTCGATTTAATAACATGGCTTCTTCCTTATTTGTTTATTTTGCAACTGTAAATTTTTTAATTATTTGCTAGCTTACTTACTCACATTGATTCTAATTATAAATTAATATAAACCACACCAGATTCAATTTTTGTCTCAAAACAAGCTGTTGACCCCTCGTCTACACCTTGAGCCTCGCCATCTTCCAAGTTTATTACCCAATTATGTAATGGGCAAGTTACCTTGTGACCATGTACGATACCTTCTGACAATACACCGCCCGCATGTGGACATGAGTTATGTACAGCAAATACATTATCGTCGCTAGTTCTAAAAAGTGCAATTTCCTGATCTTTTGTGCGGATAACTCGTGATCCCAATACTGGAATATCGTCCAACGCTACCACTTCTTTCCAATTTGACATATATACTCCTTAATAATTATAGTGTAATAACTTCAAACTGATGACTCTGAGCGCCTTCTGCACGCTCTTTCCAAGGGTCATCTTGTGTTTTCAGTTGAGAGACTAAGAATCTAGCATGTAGTGCTTTTCTATTTTCTTCATCATCAACTAATTGCTCAGTAACAAATGAAAGGCCGACACGATCAATCCACGGCGCTGTCCTTTCTAAATACAGTGCATCTTCACGATAAAGCTGGCAATAAGCGCCCACATATTCAATCGCCTCTTCGTCACTTTCAACTACGGTTAATAAATCTGTAACACGCACTTTAATACCACCATTACCACCTACATGGAGCTCCCAACCTGACTGAACTGCTACCAAACCAAAATCCTTAATGGTTGCTTCAGCACAGTTTCTAGGGCAGCCAGATACGGCTAATTTAAACTTATGAGGCATCCACGACCCCCATGTCATTTTCTCTAATGTTACGCCCATACCCATTGAATCTTTAGTTCCAAATCGACACCAATCACTACCGGCACAAGTTTTAACTGTCCTAAGTGATTTACCATAGGCATGGCCAGAGACTAAACCTCCAGCATTAAGATCTTTCCAGACTTTAGGTAGGTCTTCTTTGGTTACACCAAACAAGTCAATACGCTGTCCGCCTGTTACCTTTAAAGTAGGAATGTTAAATTTATCTACCACATCGGCAATGGTTCGAAGCTCTAATGGAGTTGTCACACCACCCCACATTCTTGGTACCACTGAGTAAGTGCCATCTTTTTGGATATTACCGTGCGAACGCTCATTAATAAATCGTGATTGCACATCATCTTCATAATCAGGGTTGGCAGCCAATAAATAATAATTTACTTCAGGTCGGCACACGTGACAACCATCTGCATTTTCCCAATCCATCTTGGCAAACACCTCAAATACTGTGTCAAAATCATTCTTAAAAATGAAATCATGAACTTCTTGCTTAGTGTGTTCAGTACAAGCGCAAATTGGCTTTTTCTTTGGTGATTCTGAATATTCTCCACCTAGGGTTGTGGCAATTAATTGCTCAACCAAACCCGTACAAGAGCCACATGAGCTTGATGCTTTGGTATGAGCCTGCACATCTTCTAAAGTAAAAAGATTTTTCTCATTAATGGCGCAAACAATGTCGCCCTTGGACACACCATTACAGCCACAAATCTCTGCTGAATCGTCCATGGCAGCAACCATATCAACTGCACCATGGCCAGAATCTCCAACATGCGCCTGACCAAATAATAATCGGTCACGCATATCTGTAATGTTATTTTCATCTTTCATTAATTGAAAATACCACGACCCGTCAATCGTATCGCCGTACAATACTGAGCCAATAATCATGTCATTCTCAATTACAATTTTTTTGTAAACGCCTTTAGCGACATCTTGAAAAACTAAATTTTCACTTTTTTCTGTACCTTTAAAATTACCTGCAGAGAATAAATCAATACCGGTTACCTTCAATTTAGTAGAGGTGACTGAACCTTCATACATACCAATACCGTATTCTGCTAAATGATTGGCGCAAACCTTAGCTTGTTCAAACAATGGCGCGACTAATCCATAACACAAGCCACGATGCTGAATACACTCGCCAACCGCATAAATACTTGGATCATAGGTTTGCATCGTATCATCTACAACAATACCACGTTCACAATGAATTCCAGATTCTTGTGCCAATGCAAAGTTTGGTCGAATACCCACTGCCATAACTACCAAATCTGCATTTAAAGAAGTCCCGTCTACAAACTCAATACTCTTTACTCGGCCACTATCATTGGAGTTTAATTTTTGAGTTTGTGCCTCCAGTTTAAAGGTCATACCTCTCTCTCTAAGAGAGGTTAATAACATTTGTGAAGCAGTAGAATCAAGTTGCATTTCCATAAGGTCTGTAAGTAAATGTACAACAGTAACATTCATACCTTGCTTCATTAAACCGTTAGCCGCTTCTAGACCTAACAAACCACCGCCAATCACAATAGCATTTTTGTGATTCTTGGCAGCATCAATCATTTGATCAACATCAGCAATATCTCTAAAACCAATCACGCCATCTAAATCATGGCCTTCAATTGGTAGGATAAATGGATTAGATCCGGTTGCAATCAATAACTTGTCATAATCATAACTATTACCCTTATCATCAACCACAGTTTTACTGCTACGGTTGATACTAGTAATCGTACTATCAGTATGCAGATTAATGTCGTTGTCTTTATACCAATCTAGATCATTAATCATGATCTCATCGATAGTTTTTTCATCTGCCAGTACTGGAGATAACATGATACGATTGTAATTGCCATATGGCTCACTACCAAATACGGTAATATCAAATTTTTCTTCGGTAATTTTAAAAAGCTCCTCCAGGGTTCTTACACCTGCCATACCATTTCCGATTAATACTATCTTTTTCATAACTTCTCCTAACGCACTAATAACAATAACAAGAAGATATTAATTGCAAAAGATAGTGCGATTAATATCTTATATTTCTTCAACACAAGTCCTGAATCCTTAATGACTGATGCTGTTTTTAAAAAAGTTGAATTTGGGTGTTCCAAATCAAACAAAAATTCACTTAAAACTTCATAACGACTTTTGTAATCTAGATTACAAGCCTTATGAACTGCACCATCTATCCAGATGGGTACATGAGGGTCATGTTTTAAAATTGATTCATAAGTCAACTGTGACAATTTCTTTGTGGTTAAACTTTTGTCTAGCTTATTCTGATACGGCAACTTACCCGCAAACATTTCATAAACAATCGCACCTAGGCTAAACTGATCGGACGCTTGCGCAACCTTCTCACTTATAATCACTTCTGGTGCCGTATAACCTTGGGTACCTTGATTACCAACCGCTGCCACTGAACTGACTAACTCTGCAACGCCTGCAATTCTTGCCGAACCAAAATCTATTAATTTTACCTGTCCAATCTTATTAATCATAATATTTTCAGGTTTTAAGTCACAATGCAACATCTCTTGACGATGAAAAGCTCTAAGCCCTTGGATTATTTGCTTTACTAAACCAATAACCACTTTAATATCAGGCTGCGGATTATCTTGCATCCATTGTCTGAGTGTTTGGCCTTTGACATACTCCATTGCATAGGCCAAAAATTTACTTTCATCACTACTGCTGTGAATTTTAACCACATTGGCACATTGAATTCTTTGTCCAACCCATTCTTCATACATAAAATGTTTTAAATATTGAGCATCATCTTCAAAATTAACTGAGGGTGTTTTCAATATTACCATTTCATTCGTTTGACTATCTTTAGCAAGATAGACTTGGGTTCTATTACTTGCATGTATTAAAGATTCAACTTCAAAGCCATTAATCTTCATGCCTTTCTCTAAATCTGGCGGAATCGGTCTTTTGGTTAACTTATCAAATGTCTCACTTAAATTCTCATCTGGCAATTGATCTACTTTACAAATAATGGCTGAAATATTATCCTGAGAATCTGCTGCTAATGCTTTCTCTGACAGTTCATCAGCAGAAACTCCATCACCAAGCAGTGAGCAAAGTGTTTTGTCAGTTAGATAATCATGCACACCATCAGTTGTCATTAAAAACACATCGTCTAATTTAACTTTAGTCGTGTAATAATCGACATGAACCTTGAGATCAAAGCCCATAGCCCTGGCTAAATAGGTTTTTTCTTTGGCAAGATGTAACACGTGATCTTGTGTTAATTGCTCCAACTTGCCATCTCTATATCGATAAATACGGCTATCACCCACATGAAATATATGTGCCGTGTTAGATTTAACAATCAATACACTCATCGTCGAAAGCATAGAAGAATGTTCTTGCTCTCTGATCGACTGTGAATGCAGCCAATTATTCAAAGCTGAGATAACCTTACTAGCTGAATGCTCTGTACTCCACGAATCTGGCGTAGAATAATAATCACTCAAGAAGCTCTGCACACAACATGCGCTGGCATCCTTAGCTTTTTCTGAGGCACTGACACCATCTGCTATAACCGCTACTATGCCTTTATTATCCAACACCGGAGAGCTTGGAATGTAAAAACCGCAAGCATCTTGATTCTCAGGCTTAATTCCTGCCTGAGTATTGGATTGAAAACTAAGTTTGAGTTTTTCCATTGATTAATTTAATTTAATTTAATTTAATGATCTGAATTGTGCCATCATCCAACACCTCTGTCATTTGATTCTTTGGCTCATCCAAAAACAGTGCAATCAGCACTAATACACAAACAGAAACAATACCAATCAACATAAAGAACTGATCATATTCTACTAATGAGTTTACCGTTAAAAACATTACCGATCCAGCAGCGCCAAAAGCGCCAACCATGCCAGCAATCTGTCCAGTTAAGCGTCTTTGAATCAATGGCACCATAGCAAATACTGCGCCCGATCCTGCTTGAGAAAAAATACCACCTAAAATTGTTAAACCCACGACCCAGCTAATAGACCAAGTGTCTTTA
The DNA here is from genome assembly GCA_910595855.1 of Candidatus Thioglobus vulcanius. Classification (GTDB taxonomy): domain Bacteria; phylum Pseudomonadota; class Gammaproteobacteria; order PS1; family Pseudothioglobaceae; genus Thioglobus_A; species Thioglobus_A vulcanius. The sequence continues at coordinate 17,301 of CAJVCJ010000021.1, forward strand.
TCAACATTACCAAGTATTAGGAAACTAATTGCAATCCCGGTAAAAGCAATCATCAAAGTTAGCTTACGGCCAATCTTATCACTGATCCAGCCACCACCAGGTCGAGCAAATAAGTTAATAAACGGGTATGCACCAGCCAAAAGCGCTGCAGTAATCTTAGGTAGCTCAAACCAATCAACATAAAACATAGCTAGAATTGATACCACTGCCAATTCGGTGCCAAAAGTTGCCATATAAGCCCAATCAAGAATGGCTACTTGCTTAAAGTGGTAACGACTTTGCTCGGGCACTGGTTTTTTGATAAATTCGGCATTAACATGCCAAATTTTAACCAATTGCAACACAAAGACAGCAACTAATATAAAGTACACTAACCAGGTAGTTTCCAATGAAATCATGCCAGCTTTAGCCGGTGATAATTTCCAAGTTAATAATGCCAGAGCCAAATAAAGTGGGATATTCATCAGAATGTACAAAATTAAATCACCTCGACTGGTCACTTCCATTGCGCCTGATTTCTTTGGCTTAAAATAAGTAGATCCTTTAGGTGTGTTACTAACATTGAAATAATAAAACACACCATAGCTCATCGCAATAAGACTGGCAATTGTAATCGCATATCTCCACCCATCAACATCTCCAAAACTTGCAGCTAGAAATGGCAAAGTAAACATAGCACCGGCAGAGCCAAAATTACCCCAGCCGCCATAAATACCTTGAGCAGTTCCTGTTTGTTTAGCTGGGAACCATTCTGAAATCATACGAATACCGACAACAAAACCAGCACCAATAAAACCAGCAAAGAATCTCATTAAAGCCAGCTGTTCATAGTTTTGCATCCAACTAAAGGCAATTGAGATCAGTCCACCCAAGATCAAAATCGACGAGAACATAATCTTCGGACCAAGTTTATCAACTAGCATTCCTACAACAATCCTTGCAGGAATAGTAAGTCCAACATTTAATATTAACAAGACTTTTGCTTGTTGATCAGTAAGCTCTAAAGCTTCTTTGATAAACGGCATCATTGGCCCTAGACCCAGCCAAACAACAAAGGTCATGAAAAAGGCAAACCACGTTAAATGCAATATACGGTATTTACCTGTAAATGATAATATGTTTAACTTGTCTTCCATAACACTCCAAAAAAAATAAAAATTAATTCAACTTAATAATTTCAACCGTGCCGTCATCTAGCACCTCTGTCATATGACCCTTAGGTTCATCTAAGAATAGAACAATTAATGCCAATACAACAACTGACACAATACCAATAATCATAAAGAACTCATCGTACTCTACAAAGGTATTGACGGTTAAAAACATCACCGCGCCAACATTACCAAATGCGCCGACCATGCCAGCAATTTGCCCAGTCAATCGCCTCTGAATCAAAGGCACCATGGCAAAAATTGCACCTGAGCCAGCCTTAGAGAAAATACCACCTAAAATTGTCAATCCAACCACCCAAGTGATAGACCAAGTGTCTTTATCAACATTACCTAGCAATAAAAAACTAACTGCGATGCCAGAAAAAGTAATCATCAAGGTTAGCTTACGGCCAATCTTATCACTGATCCAGCCACCACCAGGTCGGGCAAATAAATTAATAAACGGATATACACCTGCTAAGAGTGCAGCCGTAATTTTAGGCAATTCAAACCAATCCACATAAAACATAGCCAACACAGAAACTACCGCTAGCTCTGTACCAAAAGTAACCAAATAAGCCCAGTCTAAGATAGCCACTTGCTTAAATTTATAACGGTGTTGTTCAGGTACAGGATTTTTAATAATTTCCGCATTCACATGCCAAATCTTGGCTAACTGCATACCGAACAATACTACTAGCGTAGTATATATTGCCCATGAAGTTTCTAATGAAATCAGCCCCATTTTAGTCGGAGAAAGTTTCCAGGTTAGTAATGCTAAGGCCAGATACAATGGAATATTCATGACAATATAAAGCACTAAATCGCCCATGGTGGAAACCTCCATAGCACCTGATTTTTTTGGTTTGAAGTAAGTAGAGCCCTTAGGTGTATTAGAGACACTGAAATAATAAATCACACCATAAACAATCGCCAATATACTAGCCATAGTAATAGCAATTCTCCAGCCATCATCGCCACCAAAACCTACCGCAATAAAAGGTAAAGTTGCCGCCGCACCGGCAGATCCAAAGTTACCCCAGCCGCCATAAATACCTTGAGCAGTTCCTGTTTGTTTAGCTGGGAACCATTCTGAAATCATACGAATACCGACAACAAAACCTGCACCAATAAAGCCTGCCAAGAAACGCATCATCGCTAATTGATCGTAAGTTTGCATCCAACTAAAAGCGATTGAAATCAGCCCGCCCAATATCAAAATCGAGGAAAACATAATCTTCGGGCCGAGTTTATCAACCAACATTCCAACAATAATTCTCGAGGGAATGGTCATTGCCACATTAAGAATAAGTAGAACCTTTGCCTGCTGCTCTGTGAGAGCTAACGCCTCTTGGATAAACGGCATCATTGGACCTAGACCTAGCCAAACCACAAAGGTCATGAAAAAGGCAAACCACGTCATGTGTAGGACACGGTACTTGCCTTTAAATGAAAATATATTTAACTTATCTTCCATGAAATACTCCAAAATTATAAAAAGTTTGTAAAAGTTTATAAAAGTTACAACATTAGTAACAATTCTCAAAAACTTCAATGTATAAATTTGGCTTCAATGCCAATATCCGCAGAAAATAATTTACTACAGACGAAAAAAAACGCTTACCTAGCTTTTAATCTATAAAAAACCAGTGTAAACGTCAATGTTTATTTACTATCCATCGTTGGATAATGTGCGAGTATTATATCAAAAATTCTTACTTTATATTATTAATTTATAATATTTAGTGTAAATATTGATAAAAAAACACTACAAAAAGTTAAAATAAACCCATGGATAAAATAATCATTCAACCACAGGACTTTGATTTAACCACTGAGGCCAGCCTTACCAAGGGCAGTGACAGCAATATTGGCGCTGTGGTCAGTTTTGTGGGTACGGTACGTGATTTAGACAATGAATCCATCACCAAGATGACGCTTGAACACTATCCGCAGATGACTGAAAAGGCCCTTACATCAATCGCCAATCAAGCACATAAGCGCTGGCAGTTAGGCAATATCACTATTATTCATCGTATCGGCGATCTTTCAGTCAATGATCAAATTGTATTGGTAATTACCACTAGTAAACACAGGAAATCAGCCTTTGAATCTTGTGAATTCATTATGGATTATCTAAAAACTCAGGCGCCTTTTTGGAAAAAAGAGCATACTCAAAGCTCTAGTAAATGGGTTGAATCTAAAATAACAGACGAAGATAAAAGTGACAGTTGGGATTAAATCTTATCGAAATCCTGCGGATTGTTCAAATTAATAAAAACTTTAGGCTGATCTGAGAAATTCACCTTTTGAAAATTATTCTGCTCAATCCACAAGCCCAATTTACGCTCACCAGAGTCCAAAAAGACTAATAAATTATCTTTTAAGTTGGTTTTTATTAATGCGAAGGTTGGGTGGATGTGTGAACCATCATCAGCCACACATATGTTCACATTCTTATCTACCATACACTGAATTAATCGATTAATCACCACTTCATTAACCAATGGACTATCACAAGGTAGGATTAATAAATACGGCGTACTGACCACTGACATCGCCTTAGCAATGCCGGCTAATGGCCCTTGAAAATCGGTCAATTCATCAACAATCACTTCGCCATATAGTTGATACTCCTCAATATTTCGATTAGCACTAATCAATAATCGACCAACCTTACCATCAACCACATCAGCCACGTAACTAATCAGCGGCTTATCATTTAGCAATATCAGACCTTTATCATCACCTTTCATTCGGCTTGAGCGTCCTCCAGAGAGGATAACAGCAGTAATTTTGTTTTTATCAATCATTTTGTTAGGTCTATTGTTGCTTATCAGTTATAACGATATTAGATTATATTAGCATTCTATGATACAATCAATCCATCAGTTTGAGTTATATTTATTATGAAAAATCAAGAAGTTGATTGCGGTTGCGATCAAGCACAACAGCCTTTATTGGCAATGGATGAAGCCCTAGATTTTCTGCTTAATGCAGTAGTGATCAACACCAATACACATCTTGTATCGCTTGATAATTCACTTTATCAGGTACTGGCACAAGATGTATGTTCAACCATTAATGTACCTGATTTTGATAATTCTGCGATGGATGGTTACGCCATCAACCTTAAAGAAAGCCAAGTTAATACTCCAGGCGGGGTTAATTTTAAAGTTACTGATCGAATCCCCGCAGGTAGCATAGGTAACACACTCCCCCCTGGGTGTGCTGCTCGCATATTTACTGGTGCACCAATCCCACAAGGTGCAAATACGGTGATCATGCAAGAAGAGTGTGAAGTATCTGAAGATGACAATAGTATCGAAACTTGGCGCCCTCTATCACTGAGTGAAAACATTCGTCCGATGGGTAACGACATTCAAACCAATGATGTAATTTTACGAGCTGGAATGCAACTGAAACCGCAAGATGTCGCTCTGGCAGCCTCTGTTGGTGTGGCTGAACTGGAAGTCTTTAAAAAACTTAAGGTTGGTGTATTTTTTACTGGAAATGAATTGGTTGAGCCTGGCAATGCTTTAAATATGGGTGAAATCTACAACTCTAATCGTTATGCACTGGTTGCCCTACTCAAACAACTAAATTGTGAAGTAATCAATCTAGGCAATATCAAAGATAACCTAGATTCAACTTGTAAGGCTTTAGAAACTTTGGCATCCGATTGCGACTTAATTATGACTACTGGCGGCGTTTCTGTTGGCGAAGAGGATCATGTTAAGCCTGCAGTAGAAGAGCTTGGTAAGTTATCTTTATGGCGCATTAAAATGAAACCAGGTAAGCCATTGGCTTTTGGCAATGTTGGTAAAGCTGCCTTTATCGGCTTGCCCGGTAACCCGGTGTCAGCTATGGTGACGTTCTTTTTGTTTGCACGACCTTTTATTAAAAAAATGCAAGGTGTTAGTCAATATAAAAATCAAACTACTCAAGTGCAGACCAACTTTGATTGGCGCAGGCCAAGGCCACGACGTGAGTTTGTAAGAGTAAAATTAGACCATTCCACTGTCCCAGCTTCAGCCAACCTCTATCCTAAACAGGGTTCAGATGTATTAAGTTCTGTGGTTTGGGCTGATGGTTTAATAGAAATACCTGAAAATAGCACATTCACTCAAGGAGAGGTGCTAAATTATTATTCATTAACTGAGTTAACCCTATGAGCAAACTAACCCATATTAACGATAAAGGTGATGCGCAAATGGTCGATGTGTCTGACAAGGCTATTACCACCCGTATTGCTGTAGCAAAATCAGTGGTACTCATGCAGCCATCGACCTTAGAGCTGATTACTTCGGGTCAACACAAAAAAGGTGATGTTTTGGCTGTGGCACGTATCGCTGGCATTCAAGCAGCTAAAAAGTGTGCCGACCTTATTCCATTGTGCCACCCTCTAATGCTAACCAAGGTTAGTGTGGAATTAACTGCTAACACTAAGGATTCAAGTATTGAGATTATTGCCACCACTAAACTCGCAGGTAAGACCGGAGTAGAAATGGAGGCGCTTACTGCAGCTAGCGTGGCAGCGCTCACTGTATACGACATGTGTAAGGCAGTTGATCGCGGTATGGTGATTAGCCAAACCCAAGTACTTGAAAAATCAGGTGGAAAGTCTGGAGATTGGAAAGTGCAGGCATGAAACAATTAACCGATCCATTTAATCGAAATATTACCTATCTCAGGGTATCAGTAACGGATCATTGTAACTATCGTTGTCACTATTGTCGTGACGAAGATCATGTGACAGACACAACCAGGAATGATATATTATCATACGAAGAGCTGGCTAGAATTGTACGATTGTTTGCTGAATTAGGAATTACTAAAGTCAGGTTAACAGGTGGTGAGCCACTTTTACGCAAAGATATTCTAAAGCTAGCAACCATGCTTGGTGAAATTCCTGGCATTGATGACATCCCTCTTTCAACCAATGCACATTTATTATCGCCAATCGCTAATCAACTACAAAAAGCCGGCATCAATCGGGTTAATATTTCTATTGATTCACTCAACCAAGATCGATTTGAACAGATTACTCGTGGCGGAGATTTAGATAAAGTCATTCAAGGCATTGACAGCGCTATCGAATCAGGCATGAATCCTATTAAGTTAAATATGGTGGTGATGCGCGGTGTTAATGACGATGAGATCGAAGCCATGATTGACTTTGCCATTGAACGTAAAATTGACATTCGCTTTATCGAAACCATGCCAATTGGTGCAGCAGGAATTGACGCAGTAGATCATCACTATAGTGAAGCTGAAATCGTAAAAAGAATACGTGCGCACTTACCAGATCGATTGATTACAGTCAAATCTAAACAAACAGCAGGGCCTGCAAAATCTTACCTAATCAATAACACCGAAACATCAGTAGGTACAATTTCTGCAGTTTCTAATAATTTTTGCAGCAGTTGTAACCGTGTCAGGCTAACCGCCAAAGGGCGGTTAATCTTATGCCTTGGTCAGGAAAATTCAATTTCATTGCGTGATGCGATTAGATCAAATATGAATGATAATGACATTAAGACTATGATTATTAATGCCATTACTCACAAACCTGAAAAACATGAATTTGACACCAATATGAATAATATCAATAACGTCCAAATGGTGGAAATTGGCGGATGAACATTTTATACTTTGCCTCACTAAAAGAATCTCTTAATATTTCTAATGAAGAGATACTAGCAACCCCTGATATGACTGTAATAGAGCTAAGATCACTATTAATTAATCAACATGGAGAGCAGCATTTTCCAAGCAATATTCTATGCGCTGTAAACCAGGTAATTGCCAACAACTCAACCCAATTAAACAATGACGATGAGGTGGCTTTTTATCCACCTGTTACTGGCGGATAATCCAACTATTAAGCAAGCCTAATAATAACTTTATTTTTTATTAGCCAGTACTCCAACCTCTGGGACGTCTCATACCCGATATTTTGCATGCTTGTTTGACGTAACCATAAGGAAACATGGTGAATAATTTAGTTTTAGCAACTTTTTTATCAACACCAAAATCACTCACCATTTGTTTGGTTGTATGTCGTACGTCAGGTGCAACACCATTATCATCGTAAAAATTACGCATAAAATTAAACACCGTCCAATAATCATCATTCAATTCAATATTTTCTGAATTGGCCAACTCAAGTGCCACATCATGATCCCAATCTTCAGGATGAATTAAATACCCTTCCTCGTCTAATTCAATGTCTCGTTCATTAATTTTCATCTTAAAGTAAACTCCTTTTTGATATGGTTACCATTAGCCTAAAAAAACTTAGATAACCAAAGCTTCATTAATAAAAAAAATTATATCAGCCTTTATCTTGAGTATCTTTACAATCAACTTTATATTCAGTTGTAAATCTCAACCTCTCTATTTATAGATTATCAAAGCAGGCATTGATAATTAAAAAAAATTTTAATTCACTCAACCTATCTCAAAAAAAACTCTCATTTAAGATGTTATGACTTATATTTTTTCGAATTCAGCAAAAACTTCAGGTTAAAATTAATCACAATTTATTAAATAGACGTTAGAAAATGAATACTACAAAAATAAAGGTTGGATTTATTACAATATCAGATCGAGCTGCTCGTGGTGAATACGAAGATATTGGTGGACCTGCCATGCAAGACTGGATCAAGAGTGCCATACTTTCTCCTTATGAGGTTGAGCACATTATTATTGAAGATGAGCAAGCTTTGATCGAACAAACTATGATTAGCTTTGCTGACGACCTGCAGTGTAATTTAATTCTAACCACCGGTGGCACAGGACCAACCACACGCGACGTTACCCCTGAAGCAACGCATGCTGTATGTGAACGAATCTTTGATGGCTTTGCCGAGCAAATGCGTAATGTTAGTTTACGCACGGTCCCAACCGCTATTTTGTCACGTCAAACAGCTGGCACACGAGGATCAAGCTTAATCATCAATCTACCGGGAAAACCCGCAGCAATAGCTGTATGCTTAGGTGCAGTATTCCTAGCTGTACCCAAATGTTTAGAATTATTAGACAATTCCAATATTCAAATAGATCTTAATTTTGTCGAGCAAGAATTTGAATAACATTAAGCTATGTAAAACCCACAATCTACTTTTATATTTTCACTGATTTAGCAATATATTTAAATCATATGCAAAAAAAAACCCCGTAAAACGGGGTTTTTTTTGTACTTAGAAAATCACGTTATATGACTATCCGTATTGATTCATAGGATCGCCACCAACGCCAGCATTAGCACCAGCCTCTTGTGGAATGTCGGTAATCATTGCTTCAGTAGTAATCATTAATCCAGAGATGCTCGCTGCATGCTGTAAAGCTGCACGAGTCACCTTAGTTGGATCAAGGATACCCATTTCTAGCATATCGCCGTATGTTTCATTACCAGCGTTATAACCATAGTTTCCTTCGCCATTAGCCACGTTGTTTAAAACAACAGAAGGCTCGCCGCCGCCATTAGCTACGATTTGACGTAATGGCGCTTCCATAGCGCGCATTAAAATTTGAATACCTACATCTTGATCGTGATTATCACCTTTAAGATTTTCTAATGCTTTTGTTGCTCTAACTAATGCAACACCACCACCAGGAACCACACCTTCTTCAACAGCTGCACGAGTCGCGTGAAGCGCATCATCAACACGGTCTTTCTTTTCTTTCATTTCAACTTCAGTCGCAGCACCAACTTGAATTACCGCAACACCGCCTGATAATTTAGCCAAACGCTCGTTTAGTTTCTCTTGATCGTATTCAGATGTAGTTGTTTCTAATTGTGCTCTAATTTGAGCAACACGGCCATCAATTGACTCTTTAGAACCAGCACCATCTACAACAATAGTTTCCTCTTTACCCACTTCAATACGCTTAGCTGAACCAAGTTGTAATTCAGTTACTCCTTCTAATGATAAGCCGATTTCTTCAGAAATCACTTCACCGCCAGTTAAGACTGCTATGTCTTGTAAAATTGCCTTACGACGAGCACCAAAACCAGGCGCCTTAACCGCTGCAACTTTAACAATGCCACGCATGTTGTTAACTACTAATGTCGCCAACGCTTCGCCTTCAATATCTTCAGCAATAATTAATAATGGTCTGCCTGATTTTTGCGCTATTTCTAACGTTGGCAATAAGTCACGAATATTAGAAATTTTAGCATCGTGCATTAAGATTAATGGACTGTCTAAATCTGCAGTCATAGCATCTTGATTGTTAACAAAATATGGTGATAAATAGCCACGCTCAAACTGCATGCCTTCAACCACTTCTAATTCATTATCAAAGCCAGAACCTTCTTCAACTGTAATCACACCAGCTCGACCTACACGTTCCATTGCTTCAGCAATAATATTACCGACAGATGAATCTGAGTTTGCAGAAATCGTACCAACTTGAGCAATGGCTTTAGTATCGTCACAAGTTTGTGAAATATTACGTAAACCTTGAACAGCAATTTCTGTCGCCTTATCGATACCACGTTTTAGATCCATTGGATTCATGCCAGCAGCTACAGACTTAACACCTTCTGCAATTAAAGCTTGAGCTAACACTGTAGCCGTTGTCGTACCATCGCCTGCAATGTCATTAGTTTTAGAGGCAACTTCTTTAACCATTTGAGCACCCATGTTCTCAAATTTATCCTCTAATTCAATTTCTTGAGCGACAGACACACCATCTTTAGTAATGTGTGGTGAGCCAAAAGAGCGATCAATAATTACATTTCTACCTTTAGGCCCTAATGTAACTTTTACTGCGTTAGCTAGCATGTTAACGCCGTCCAACATTAGGTTTCTAGCATCTGAGCTAAATTTAATATCTTTTGCCATTCTAAATTTCTCCTTTAATCGATTATTGCAACAATGTCATCTTCGCGCATAATTAGCAAAGTTTCACCGTCTGATTTGATTTCTGTACCTGCAAATTGACCAAATACAACTGTATCACCAACTTTAACATCAAGCTCAACAACAGTACCACTATCAGTCGTTTTACCTTTACCTGCAGCTAAAACCTCTCCTTGAGAAGGTTTTTCAGTTGCTGAATCTGGAATGATTAAACCACTTGCAGTTGTTTTTTCTTCTTCTGTTCTACGAACAATTACGCGATCGTGAAGGGGGCGAATATTCATTGTTTTCTCCTAAATTAAAAATATAGACTAAATTCTAAAGGCTTGTGTATAGCTGTAGCGTTGTGATACTAATGCATTTAACAAAAACACTTTGATTATCTAATTGGATATATGGGGTTGTTTTTTATACTTTCAAGCATCTAGTATAAAAAAATATAGTAAGTTTGGCTAATAAGCTAACGGTAATTAATGTTTTTAAAATAAATATCACTCACTGATTGAATTAGCCAATTGACGTCGGTAATTAGCACTCATTTCTGGATTAGTTTTTTCTAGCATATTGCATATCATGCCAATCATCTCTCTAGCAGCACCTTCTCTAAATTTATCATCATTTTGTTGAATCTTAAATAACAACTCAACGCCTTTTTCAATGTTATGTTGGGCAATGAAGCAAACGGCCAAATCAAAAAGAGCCTGGTTGTTATCTGGTTCTTTTAATAACAATACTTGTAATGATTCAATTCCTATTGTCTCTTGTGCTAATTTTTTAAAATTTAATTGGCTCGAAATAGATAATCCGATTTCACTATTTCTCGCCTCATCACCCAATCTAGAAAACAAACCTTCAGCTTGCTCAAGTTCGTTAATATCAAGAAATATTTGAACCATATCAAGCGCCACTCTGACATTACTCGGATCAGATTTAATGGCTTGCGTTAATAGCATGATCGCCTCAGAAGTTTCGCCTAATAAATGTTGTTCACGCGCTTTTTCACGTACTTCATCAGACTCTCTAAATACACCATAATGCTTTAACAACAATCTTAACTCATCAGTTCGGTACTGTCCTTCTTCTCTTTGTACTTCAACACCATCTTTAAAAACGACAATAGTTGGCACGTTTTTAACTGCAAACTGATCTTTTAACTCTTCTTGCTCATCAATATCAATTTTTGCAAAAATAAAATCACCAGGAAATTCTGTTGCTAATTGTGAAAGTTCGTCTGACATTTGAATACATGGCCCAGCCCAAACAGCCATAAATTCAACAATTACAGGAATGTGTGATGAATTGTGGATAACTAGGTCTTCAAAATTACTTTTACTGACTTCAAAAATTAGAGGTTTATTTTCGGTATTCACAGAATTTCCTTTTGTTTATTTATTTAACGGGGTTGGAACAAAATCGCTTTAATCGATTGATAGTTAGTGGCTATATTGCGTAAATTTTCTTCACCCAATTCTGAATCTATCCTTCCTTGATTGAGATCTTTAACTTGATCTGCATACATTTTTTTAAGCGTATCTAATGTTGCAGAAATCTCATACACGGTAGGATTGCCTGACTCCGCCCAATCTTGAGGTAACGTATGAGGATATTTCGGAACAAACTCAATGAGTTTTTCATCATCCTCAAACATTTACTTAGGCAGTCAAGCTGGCAAACAACAGTGGTAGCTGTTCAGGAAGTTTTTCAACATTCTCAATAACCGTATAGTTGTTTTCACCAAAAATTCTCTTAACATAACTATCAGCATTTGGATCCAGAGTTAAACAGTACGTTAAGACACCCGTTGAATAAAGCTCTTCTACAGCCTTCTTGGTATCAAAACGCAAGTGTTGCGGATCTGTCTCATCAATATCTGCCGGTTCACCATCAGTTACTAATAAGATCAACTTACGCTTTTCTTGTTGTTTATGCAAATGAGCACCTGCATGCCTTAATGCAGCACCCATTCGAGTGGATAAGCCACCCTGCATGCCAGCAAGACGCGCCTTGGCTTCATCATCAAAATGCTGATTGAAATCTTTAAAACGGAAATATTGAACGTCATGACGTCCATCGGAGGCAAAACCATGCAGTGCAAATGGATCGCCAATACCTTCCATGGCAACAGATACCAAAGTAGCTGCTTCTCGAGTGAGCTGTAAAATGGTTTTATCACTATCACCCACATACTCGTTAGTTGATTCAGAAAGATCAAGCAAAACAACAATAGACAAATCTCTAGTATTAAGCACATTACGCATAGTGATGCGTGGATTTGGCTGATCACCCATGCGTATAGATATCATAGCATCAATCGCTGCATTAATATCAACCTCGTCACCATCCTCCAGGCCACGCTTACGCTGTACACCTGCAGGTGCTAATAAATCAATAATTTGTCGAATTTTATGGGCGATCGGCTTATGTACTTGCAGGATATCTTCAATATCCTCCGGGTTACCTTTGATAGGACGGCGCTCGTAAATGGTCGCCCAATCTGGACGGTGTAACTGAATTTGATAATCCCACTCATGATAATGATAAGGATCTGAAATTGGCTCTGTACCCCAAGCATCATTAAATGAGTGAGCAGTATCTGTTAAGTCATCTTCATAAAAGCGCATTAAATCTTTACAAGTCCATACGACTTGAGCATCATCACCAGCAAGCTCACAATCAACCTCGTGTGCCATCATTAATGGACTTACTTCGAATCGTTGTTGAGCCTGACTAGCAGCGATATATTCATCACCCATATCCCAATTAACATCTTCAAAATGCCAGATAATACGATTGTCATCTCTATAGTCAACTCGGTAACGCTCTAAAATTCTTAAACTAGGCACCGCCTTACGGCCAGAGAATAAGTTATAAAGCTCAATACCCATTAACCAAGCAAAACGATTATCATCTTTATTTTCTTCGATATTGGCGTGGAATTTAGCAGCGAACTCATTTAGTTGAGCATCACTACCTTGGGCATCTTTATCAAGTAACTGCAAAGCAAAACCCTCAAGAATTTCCATGGTTTTATGCTCTGCTGGCTCTTCATGCTCCAGCAACATTAAAGAACGCCATAATTTCTTTAGTCCTGGGAAATCTTGTGCCGCTTTATATTCAACACGTGCGTCCTCAAGAAGGCCAACAAAAAACATTTGTGCTGGACTAAGTTGATCTGCGGACATTGATTTGTCGGTATACATCATATGTGCCGCCATATGCGCGACTGTAGCACGGTAGATTTCCAAACCTTCAATACCTTCAATATCATCAAGTGCATCAGGAACATACATGATACGAGTATCCACGTATGGTCTAAAATCTGTGTATTCAGCCCCTGTTGGGCGAATAAAGAAATCACGACCCCATAAAGCACGTAGATAGAAGTTTAACTTTCGCTGAACTCTAACAAACAAAACACCACGCCTTTCACGCTCCAGCATGGCACGTGAATCTTGAGATTCTAATGAGAAGTAAGAGGTAAGATTTTTAAAGTCTCTTCGATACGCTTTGGCACCAAATTGAGCCCAGCGACGTAAACCACTTAACGTTAATTTAGAGAGTAATTGATCAATGTTAATTAACATTGGACGAATACCTCTAGAGGCTGTCGATGCCAATTGGTGGATTAACGTTAGATATCCACGTACAAGCTGTGCATCACCTAAATGGCGAGCAACCAACGGCAAAGTGGAAAGCAATAACGAGATAACTTCACCTGAGGTCAAAGATGAAGCCTTCATTGCAGCAGTAACACAGTCAGGAATGATATCCTCACCACATTCTTTTGCAATTTGCGGCATAACTTCTAGATAAGTAATTACCAAGTCATTACCTCTGCCCAAACCGCACAATGACTTAGCACCATCTAAATAATCTTTTAATCCTGCTGGTGATATAACACGAGCAGCATCCTGAAAAGTTGCATCCAAAACACCTCTTACTTCAGGTGCAATTTTTTCTAGAAACTCTGCATAATCTTCAAGTACAACTTTTGACATAATAATCTACCTTGATTAATCACTTCAAACTAAGCCCATTAGATTTTAAAATTAATCTATCTAATAAACTCTCTTATTAACAATAAGTGGCCTTTATTTAGCCAAGAAACGTTTGTACAGCAGCTTGAAGTGTATCACGCATATCAGGATCATCCGTTAATGGAGTGATCATTGTCATACTACATGCCGATTCAGCATCAACACCTTGTGCGATTAACTGACCTGCGTATACCAATAAACGAGTAGAGATACCCTCATCAAGACCATGACCCTTAAGGTTACGAGCACGATGTGCAATTTGCACCAACTTTTCAGCGGTAGCTTGATCAACACCAGACTCTTTAGTGACAATCGCCACCTCCAACTCAGTTTCAGGGTAATCAAAATCCATTCCACCAAAACGTTGCTTAGTAGATTGCTTAAGATCTTTCATCAAACTTTGGTAACCAGGGTTATATGAAATAACTAATTGGAAATCAGGATGAGCCTTAACAAGCTCACCTTTTTTATCAAGTGGTAACTCACGACGGTGGTCTGTTAATGGGTGAATAACAACTGTAGTATCCTGACGTGCTTCAACAATTTCATCCAAATAACAAATTGCACCAATTCGAGCTGCAGTTGTTAAGGGTCCGTCCTGCCATTTTGTGCCGTCTTTGTCTAAAAGAAAACGACCAACCAAATCAGAGGCTGTCATGTCTTCGTTACAAGCAACACTAATTAAAGGTCGACCTAATTTCCAAGCCATATACTCAACAAAACGAGATTTACCACAACCTGTTGGACCTTTAATCATCATTGGCATACGAACATCGTATGCTGATTCATAAAGTTCTACTTCATTCGTTACCGATTCATAATACGGCTCATCTTTAATGATATATTGATTTGGATCTACTTTTATTTCAGACATAATTTCCCTTCCTTATTTATTCATCTTCATCATCTGTTTCATGCTCACCTGACCAGCCTGAGTTCTTAGCAAACTGAATAGCATTATCATGAATACGTTGATGACGTTCTCGCAACTCTGGTGGTAAATAACCCACCATACAGCCATATTTATCCCATTCAGCATTGACTTTTTGCAATAATGCGTCAATTCCACCTAGGTTCCAACCTTCACAGGTCTCTGTTTCTTCGATCAGGCCAAAAACCCAAGCGTCTCTAATTATCTTACCAATAGTGGTCATACCACCGTGGATTTCGTTGTTAATTCCAACATATGTTTTAGGTTTATTCATAGGCTTATTTTATAGCAAAAAAAAACCCCAACTACAAGAGTTGGGGTTTTTTTGCTTAGAACTTAGTAACTATTAAACCGTTTTGCCACGGTAAATAACCATTGAAGTACCAGCACATTGTGCGAAGTTGTCTAAACCTAACAAACGAACGTGATTGTCCGGATGTGCAGTATGACAATTTTCAATTTCTTGAAGAATCGCGTCAACGTCTGTTTCACCAAACATTGGTAGTTTCCACATGTACCAAAATGAACCAGCAGCGTGCTGTGGCTCAGTGTGTTCGATACTTGGATTCCAACCTTTATCAATAATATATTGAATCTGCACACGCATTTGCTCTGCAGTTAATGTTGGTAGGTATGAGAAAGTCTCAAATTTACGACTGTCAGTGTTACCTAAACTTGATTGATAATCTTGCATATTAATGCTCCTTATATTTTAGTTAATTAACAAGATGTCAAAAAACACCTTGTTAGTGACACTTTACTTATGTGCTGCGTCAATCTTGTCAACTGTATCGAATTCAAACTTGATTTCTTTCCAAGTTTCCATTGCGATAGCAAGTTCAGGACTGTGTTTAGCTGCTGAAGTAAGGATATCTTTACCTTCTTTCTCTAATTCACGACCAGAGTTACGAGCTTCAACACAAGCTTCAACCGCTACACGGTTTGCTGCTGCGCCTGCTGCGTTACCCCACGGGTGACCTAATGTACCACCACCAAACTGTAGACATGAATCGTCACCGAAAATGTTTACTAGTGCTGGCATGTGCCATACGTGAATACCACCAGAAGCTACAGGGATTACACCCGGCATAGAGCCCCAGTCTTGATCAAAGAAAATACCGCGTGAACGATCTTCTTTAATAAATGAATCACGCATAATGTCGATCCAACCCAATGTTGCTTCGCGGTCGCCTTCAAGCTTACCAACAACAGTACCTGAGTGTAAATGATCACCACCAGATAAACGTAAGATCTTAGTCAATACGCGGAAATGGATACCGTGATGTGGGTTACGATCTAATACAGCGTGCATTGCACGGTGAATGTGTAACAACATACCATTGTCTTGACACCATTGTGCTAGCTGCGTGTTAGCAGTCCAACCACCAGTGATGTAGTCATGCATAATGATCGGAGAACCGATTTCTTTAGCATACTCAGCACGTTGCATCATTTGATCAGAAGTAGGGGCTGTAACGTTTAGGTAGTGACCTTTACGCTCACCAGTTTCAGCTTCAGCTTTCTCGATTGCCTCTTGTACGAAGTCAAAACGAGCTCTCCAACGCATGAACGGCTGAGAGTTAATGTTTTCATCATCTTTCGTGAAGTCTAAACCACCACGAAGACCTTCATAACATGCACGACCGTAGTTCTTAGCAGATAAACCTAACTTAGGCTTAATAGTACAACCCAATAAAGGACGACCATATTTGTTAAGAATATCACGTTCCATCTGGATACCTTGTGGCGGACCATTACAAGTCATTACATATGCAATAGGGAATCTAATGTCTTCAAGTCTAAGTGCACGTAAAGCTTTAAAGCCGAATACGTTACCAACTAGAGAAGTCATTACGTTTACAACTGAGCCTTCTTCAAAAAGATCAATTGGGTATGCAACAAATGCATAGAAACATGTGTCGTCGCCCGGAACATCTTCGATCGCGTATGCACGACCCTTGTAGTGATCAAGATCTGTTAATAGATCTGTCCATACAGTTGTCCAAGTACCCGTTGAAGACTCAGCTGCTACTGCTGCTGCAATCTCTTCACGAGGAACACCTTCTTGAGGTGTTACTTTAAAACATGCCAGGATATCCGTTTCTAACGTTTGATAATCCGGCATCCAATATGTATCGCGGTAGTCTTTAACACCCGCATCATAAACCTTTGCCATTATTTTAGCTCCTTATTAAAAGAACCACCATCATACAATATCTAACATTTAATGTAAAATAATATTTATTTACATAATAATAACATTTACTTATGATTAATTACACATTAAAACAGCTGTATAGTTTTGAAGCTGTCATCCGAACTAAAAGTTTTACAAAGGCCAGTAAAGAGCTTTTTGTAACCCAGCCTGCTGTATATATGCAGGTGCAGCAATTATCAAAAAATGTTGGATCTGACTTGATTAGAACTAATGGTAAAGTCATTATACCAACATTCATTGGCAAGAAGCTTTACCAAACCTGTTTAGAGGTTATTAGTACGCTTGAAAGCTCGCGCTCAGACATTGAGCAAACTCTTAATCCAGATTCTGGTCACTTGCAAATTGCTGTTGCCACGACAACCAACTCCTTTGTAAGTCGAATATTGGCAAAATTTAAAAAAAAATATCCACAGATGACTTTTCATCTAGAGGTTACAAATAGAAAATTACTATTAGAAAAGTTGAGTAATCATTCTGCCGATTTGGTTATTATGGGTGAACCACCCTCTGACCTTCCCTTAGAAACTCAACCGTTCATGGAGAACCCATTAATTGCCATTGCCCATCCTGAGCACCCATTATTAGCCAATAAAAAAAATAGTATTAAAACTTTGGTAAAGGAGACACTAATTACTAGAGAACAAGGCTCAGGTACTCGAATCACCATTGAGCGAATCACTGGCATGAAATTTAATTCAGATATTGAGATCAACTCTAATGAGGCGATTATTGAGGCAGTTCAAGCTGGACTAGGCATTGGATTTGTATCAAAGCACACGGTTAAGCTTGAATTAGAAAATGGCATTATCAACCAACTTAATGTGGATAACTTTCCGGTAACTCGTCATTGGTATGTTGTTCATCAATCGAAAAGTAAGCTATCACCAATTGCTCAGCGTTTTAAAGATTTTATTATCGACAACAGTGTGTTGTAATTAAATTAGTTGAATACGACAGTTTTATTATAATGCTGCCAGCACGCTCAAAGATAAACTGACTAATTTTAGCTATCAGTCCATGTACATCTGTACAAGAAATTAATAATCGATATACACTTATGTTCGATATTCTGCGTTAATCTTAACGTAATCATAAGAGAAGTCTGTTGTCCAAACACTCTCAACCAAATTACTCTGTCCTATGTGAATGGTAATGGTGATATCTTCTTTGGCCATTTCAGCACTACCCGCTGCTTCAGTATAGCTCTCATCTGGCTCACCAGCTTTAACAATGCTGACAGAGTTTAATGAGATATTAATATCTTCAATACTCAAGTTGTTAATATTGGCACGACCTACTGCTGCCAAAATACGACCCCAATTAGCATCTGAGGCAAATAATGCAGTTTTAACTAATGGAGAATGGGCGACGGTATAAGCCACCTCTAAGCAATCATCATTAGATTCACCACCCTTTACACATACCTCAACAAATTTAGTTGCACCCTCACCATCTTTAATAATCTGGTGCGCTAAAGATTGTGCCACTTCATTTAGCACCTGCTGAAAATCAGACGCACAATCAGCTAACTTAACACCACTTTTAGCGGTGGCACTCAGTGTGCATGCGTCGTTAGTCGAAGTATCACCATCAACAGTAATCCGATTAAAGGATTGATTAACAGCCTTGCTTAAGCACTCTTGTAGTTGTGCTTGAGTGGCACCAATATCAGTAAAAATAAAACTAAGCATGGTGGCCATATTCGGACGAATCATGCCGGATCCTTTAGCAATACCGGTAATATTAACCATCTTGCCATTTACTTCAAAAGTTTTAGAATAAGTTTTTTCTACTAAGTCCGTGGTCAAAATACCCTTGGCAACCATCCCAAGATTATCAGCAGAAAGTTGGGTAGTTGCCAGAGGGATGCTTACTTCAAATTTTGAAACATCCAACTGCTGACCAATCACACCGGTTGAAAATGGTAATACCTGCTCAAGCTTAATACCAAGTTCATTCGCAAGTATTTTACAAGTTGTGACTGTATTTTGCATGCCTTGCGTGCCCGTGCCAGCATTGGCATTACCACTATTAATCAACAATGCCAAGGGCGAATTTTGCAAGTGATTTTTAGCTACAAGTACAGGAGCGGCGCAGAATACATTTTGAGTAAATACGCCAGCTGTTGTTGTGCCTTCTGTTAAATGAATAACAGACAAATCCAATGCGTCATTATTTTTAATCTGTGCATTGATAGCTGCACTGCTAATGCCTTTAATGTTTAACAATGTATTACTCATGCTCAATAAAATCCTTAATAGTTAAAGGGTATTTTACTGACTTAAGAAGTTCTAGAAGATTTTTTATCCAAGTACTGGAACACAGCCATTAGTAGCGCACCAAATACAACCATTATTAATGCTGGCACAGCAGCACGCTCGTACAAACCCTCAGCACTTAGCTCGTAGGTTTGAATAGCGAGTGTATCCCAGCCAAATGGGCGCAGTAGATAAGTTGCTGGCAATTCTTTCATTACATCCACTGCTACCAACAAGCCACCCGCTAGAATACCAGGTGTCATCATTGGTAAATACACCTGCCAGATTAGTCGCAAACGCGATGCGCCTAATAAGCGTGCACTTTGAGTGAAGACAGGTTTAATTTGCTGAGCGCTAGCCTCAATCGAACTATAGGCAATTGCCATAAAGCGTGACACATAAGCGAACAATAACAATGTTATCGAGCCATAAATAATATGATTAATACTTTCACCGCCAAAATGAATATTAATGATTGAAATTTGATTGATACCATATAACAAGCCCACCGCCATCACAGAGCCTGGCAATGCGTAGCCTAACGTCGCTAACCGAATCACACTCTTAAGCCAAATGCTGGCTTTCTTACATTGGCTTGGCAATGCTAAAAAAGTAGCAAGCATTACCGTGATTAGTGCAGCAGAAATTGTCAAGATAGAGGTTGAAGCAATTAAATCAAAATATTTGGCGCTCCACTCATCCGCAACGGACGACCAACCCCAAATAACGAGTTGTAACATCGGCATAGCGAAAGACAACATAAACACACCAAAAACAAATAAGCTTATTAGCCAGGCTGTTAACCCGGTTGCTTGATATGGCTTTTTATTAGTAACGTCAGAAGAATAGTATTTAGCCTGGCCACGTGATTTTTTCTCAAAATAAATTAATAAAAATGCCACCAAAACTAGCAAAGAGGCCAGCTGAGCAGCTACTTCAATAGATCTAAAATCGCCCCAAGCGGAGTAAATTGCCGTGGTAAATGTATCGTAATTAAACAAGCTCACCACACCAAAATCTGCCAAAGTCTCCATTAAAGTAACCAGCACACCCGCTGCTACAGCAGGTCGGGCTAATGGCAATGACACCTGGAAAAATACACGTAATGGGCTTGCACCTAACAATCTTCCGGCTTCAATCATATTGAGTTTTTGACGCTTGAAAGATGCTCGCGTCATCATATAAACATACGGATAAAAAACCAAAACAAAAGTAAGGATAATCGCCCATGATCCTGCTCTGACATCAAACCCAGGTAAGTCAAGTGCCTCGCGCATCCATACTTGCGCATAGCCTGAATAATCAAATACACCTAGATATACAAATGCCAATACATAAGCAGGAATAGCAAATGGTAAGAACAGTGCCCACTCTAGCCACTTTCCACCTGGGAACTCTACCATCACCACCAAGTATGCCAGCACAGTACCAAGCAGCATAACACCAACACCAACACCAAGTAACAACACAAGTGTTGAGCTAATTAACCCAGATAAGATGTTTTCAGAAAAATGCGCCCATAATTCATGCTCAGGCATAGCCCAAGAAAAAGCCACTACAAAGATTGGCATTGCTACCAATAAAGCAATAAAGCTTATCCATATCTTTGATTTAATGCATTTCTCTTTCAACATTTATCCTTAATTATTGCTCATTATTTTAAAACAACAAAACCCAAGACTCTGCCAAGCCTTGGGTTGTGATTGATCTTTGTAAGATTATCTATATCCTTTTATTTGCATTAATCTTACCGCCCTAGCTTGCAGTAATCCTGCTTGAGATAAGTTCATTTCATCTTGCTTGAATGATCCCCATTCAGATACCACATCATCAGAAGCAACTTTCTGATTAGCTGGATATTCTTTATTTAAAGAGCCGTAAATAACCTGAGCTTTTGCAGATGACAACCACTCTAACAACTGAACCGCACCTTCTTTATTTGACGCATGTTTAGTTACTCCAGCTCCAGATACATTTACATGTACACCTGTTGTATCTTGGTTAGCCCAAAATAACTTTAACGGAGAATCAGGGGTTTTAGCGATCAAACGACCAAAGTAATATGTATTAACAATACCGACATCACACTGACCTGCAAGAATACTATTCATCACATGTGAGTCTTTTGCATTTGGCGTAGCACTTAGATTATTCACCCAGCCACTAATAATGTCACCTGTTTTATCTTCTCCTTGATTGTAAATCATAGAAGCAACTAATGACTTGCTGTAAACTTTTTTACTGGTTCTTAAACATAATCTATCTTTCCATTGATCAGTTGCTAAATTTGCATAGGTAGATAAGTCTTGCTCTTTTACTCGATCTGTTGAATAAACGATTGTACGTGCACGAACTGACAGACCCGTCCATAAGCCTTTAGGATCTCTCAAATGTACTGGAATATTACTTTTAATAGTTTCAGTTTGTACCGATTGAAATAGATCTTGTGAGCCAGCGTACCAAAGATTTCCAGCATCAACTGTCATAAACATATCAGCTTGTGTATTGTCACCTTCAAGCTTTAGACGCTCAATTAATGCACCACCCTTACCGGTTAAATATTCAACCTTAATGCCAGTATCTTTTGTAAAGGCTTCGAACAATGGCTTAATTAAATGCTCTTTTCTAGAGCTATAGACAGTTACTGTCTCATCACTTACTGCTTGCACTTCTGGACTGCTGTATGTCGCCTGCACTGCTGTAATGCTTGATACAGTCAATACTGAAAATACAATCGTTGATGAAATTATTTTTTTCATATCCATTTTTTATTTGACCTTTTTTAGATTTATGTAATTGATAATGATTATCAATTGCGAATGATACTCATTATTATTTAAATGTCAACTGCTTATTATTAATAATACCAACAACATCAGCAAAGGAATCAGCTTCAGTTTCATCATGCGTCACCAGAATGGAAGTGACTTGTGCTTTTTTAAGAATGGAACGAACTTGAAGAACTAATTGATCACGATGATTTTTATCCAAACTTGAAAAAGGCTCATCTAACAATAGTAAATTGGGTGCAGGTGCTAAAGCACGAGCAAGTGCTACACGCTGTTGCTCACCGCCAGAGAGTTGGTGTGGATATTTCTTTTCAATTCCTTCTAAGCCAATCAAAGCTAACAACTCTGTAACGCGAGCCCGCTGTTTAACTTTAGGCTGAGCAACAAGCCCAAAGGAAATATTTTTCTCAATATTCATATGAGGGAATAATGCATAATCTTGAAACACCATACCAACCCCTCTTGATTCTGCTGGAATTAGGTGGCTGCCATTACTAGATAAAGCCTTACCATCAAGCTCAATACTGCCACTTGTAACAGTATCTAAACCGGCAATAAACCTTAATGCAGAACTTTTTCCACTACCACTATCACCAAGCAAGGCCAAGATATCCCCATGTTTAAGACTTAGATTAAAGTCATTTAAAACTTGGGTGTTTTTATAGGTAATTGATAGATTTGTAACACTTAGCATCAGATAATGTAAATACTAATAAGAATGATTATCAATATTATATAAGAAATTGATAATAATAAGTAAGACTTATCTAGAGTATCAACAACATGTCTCAGTTGCAATTGGAATATTAACACAACATATGTTTTCTTTAATTCAATATCATGCAATGTAAATATAAATTTATAAGTAAAAAACTAACTAGATACAAATTAATATTCAGTTATCATAAAATATGAAAAAAACAATCAACAAATAAGATAGCCATGGAACAATCAAATCGCACTAAAGACGCTCAAAAAATCACCCTTATTGGTGTATCTGTTGATTTTTTATTGGCAATTTTTAAAGTGATCGCCGGAGTAATTGGTAATTCAGGCGCTTTAATCGCTGATGGCATCCACTCATTCTCTGATTTGATTTCTGACGGTATTGTGCTTTATGCAATTAAACACTCTCAAGATGAGGCGGATGAAGCCCATCCATATGGACATCAAAAATTTGAAACAGTTGCCACTCTTGGTTTGGCAATGATTTTGGCAATGATTGGTCTTGGTATTATTATTGATAGTTTTGATCGACTTAACAACCCTGTAACACCGACTCACATTAACTTGCTTCTTGGTGTTGCGGGTATCTCTATTTTTTCTAAAGAGATGCTTTACTGGTATACACTAAAAGTTGCTAAAACACATAACTCCGATATGATGAAGGCTAATGCTTGGCATCATCGCTCTGACGCCCTATCGTCTGTAGTTGTATTTACGGGTATTTTAGGAGCTAGCATTGGTTATATCTATTTAGATGCCATTGCTGCTATAGTTGTTGGCCTAATGATCCTTTACATCGCCTGGGAGCTTGGTGCAAGAGCTACCAAGGAGTTAGTTGATACTTCTATTGATGCTGAAGAAATTACAAAAATACGCTATAAGCTTGGGCAAATAAGCGGTGTAAACAGTGTGAATTCATTACGCACGCGAAAAAGTGGCCATACAATTTCAGCAGATGTACATGTACAAGTAGATCCATTCTTAAGTGTTAGTGAAGGCCATATAATTAGTGTTAGCGTTGAACGTGTGGCTAAAGAGTGCCTTGCGGAACTAACCGACGTAACCGTACACATTGACCCTGAAGACGATGAGACTGTAGCGCCATATGAAAACCTACCAGAACGTGCTGAAGCATTAGGAATCTTAACCAAGGCTTTATATAGTAATCAATGTGATGGTGAAATTAACCGTATTCAGCTACATTATTTAGCTGGAAAAATTCATGTGGATTTTTTCCTGCCATTAAGTTGTTTGGTTAATGACAAAAGTCATGAAGAGATACTAACTAAATTAAATCAAACAACCAAAGAATTACCTAGCTTTGGTCACATTAGGGTTTACTTCGGTAAAGACTAAAGACAATGATAAGCATGGCACATAGCGCCAGCTAATGCATCTGACGCATCTTCTTGTGGCGCTTTATTAAGCTTTAATGACTCGCACACCATAAACGATACTTGGTCTTTAGCGGCATGCCCCTTACCTACCACTGCTTTTTTAATTTGGTTGGGGCTATATTCAACCATTGTAATACCATTCATACCTGCTGCAGAAATAATAGCACCTCGAGCATGGCCAAGCTTAATTGCAGCATCTGGATTGGGACGATCAGGTCGCATAAATGCGCGCTCAATCACGACAATATCAGGCTGATATTTTTTGATCACTTGATCAATTTCTAAAAAAATCGTTGTAATACGATCTGTTAACTCACCCTTAGTGCGAATACATCCACTCGCTAAATACGTAAACTTTAGCTTTTGCGCTTCAATTAAACCAAAGCCTGTGATTCTTGAGCCGGGATCAACACCTAAAATTTTCATGTAATTTGTGTATCAATAATTTGAAATTAGTTTACTACAGTGAAATCATTCTTTAATTATTATTTACAACACAATAAAAACACCATAAATTTCCCTGTATATAAGGCTATTATGATATACTTTATTTTTTATACACATATTACAAGGAAACCTCATGGCAGTATTAGAGCTAAACAAAAGTAACTTTGACGACACAATTAAAAACAATGACATTGTTATCTTGGATTTTTGGGCACCGTGGTGTGGTCCTTGTAAATCATTTGCACCAACTTATGAAGCCATGAGCGAAAAAATTGACGGCATTACATTTGCAAAAATCAATACTGAAGATGAACAAGAATTAGCAGGCCAATTCCAAATTCGCTCAATTCCAACATTAATGATCTTTAGAGAGCAAATTGCAATTTTCTCTCAACCAGGTGCCATGGCTGAAGCTGACTTAGCAACAGTATTAAATAAAGCTAAAGAGCTTGATATGGCTGAAGTTCGCAAGGAAATTGAAGATCAGAATAAGGAAGGCTAGATTAAATCTGAATAGGTTTTTTCACTAAACCCAACTTTAATATTAGCACCTATTACTAATATAGGTCGCTTTATTAGAGTTGGGTTTTTTAACGTCAACTCTATAGTGATATCGCTCTTTTGCTCGTCGGTTAAATTACGATAGGTAGTTGAGCGCTTGTTAATTACTTTCTCCCAGCCTAGTGCATCAACAAACTTTAGCAATGTCACTTCATCAAGTGGTTGATCACGAAAATCAATAAATTCGAAATTAACATTGTGACTGCTTAGGTATTTTTGTGCCTTTTTAATGGTGTCACAATTTTTAATGCCGTACATTTTCATGAGTATTTTCTATTGATTGTAAAATTCAAGAATATCTTTTTGCTCATCGTCCATAATGATTTTTAGTCCTTTTTCCGGATAATGCCAATACGAAATACCTTGATCTGAAAGATCCACCCTATCTGGCTTACCAAATAAATCTATCACCACATTTTCAGGTAAATCTGCACGAGGGATAAAGGTTAATGATTTAATCGTAAATCGAGACATTAATGATTCAGCCTTTGCCTTAAACGTGGTTTTTTTAACGCCAGATGGCATCATCATTGATACGTCAATATTATCACGCAGGATATCTATATTTTGCTTGTTAAGCGCTAAATTAAGAATGATTCTAGCGCTAATACCACCAACCTTGGTGCTTGAAAAATACACCTCTAACTCTGGATCAACATTCTCATTTTCAAATAATGATGCTTCGATCTCAGTGCCAAATAAACGTGCAGCATCTAGTAGCTTGCTTTGACCCATGGTCAAATCAAACACTACGGTTTGATCCTGATCATTAATATAACTTTGCCACGGCATGGCTTGATTTTCAGGTGTTTGTATGTCACGTGTTAATAAAAACATAATAGCAAATGCTATGAATGCTGCCAACAATGTATAACCGACTATGTGTCTTTCTTTCATCGTGTAAATGGGGATTTTCCAGCTTTATTACGTAGCCAATTCAGCGCTCTAAAAGTAGGGTTATGTTTAATAAATTTAAGCTCTAATTTTCGCTTTCCCGGAAACTCCATTAAAAATAAACCCAGTAAAATGGTGATGATGCCCTGGCCTGGGGTTACCAGCATAATAATGCCGACAATTAAAAGTACAAAGCCAATCAGGGTTCTAATAACGACAATGATCAGATGACCAAGGTGTTCGATTTCAACCTTATGTTGATTTGTATGGATAAAATAATCCTGAGGAATTTTTCCTAATAATAATGGAGTTAATAAAAGACTGGCAATAAAAACAACAAAAGACACTATCCCCATCCAGATAAAATACTGATGATAGTCTGCTGTGGCTTGAGTAATCAAATCTAACATTTTAATAAGAAAGTTACTGGGCCGTCATTGGTGAGTGATACTTGCATATCAGCACCAAACATACCTGTGGCAACTGTGTCATGTGCTTTTTGCATTTGATGAACAAAATAGTTATACAATTCTTCAGCTTCTTTAGGTGGTTTCGCGGTAGAAAATCCAGGGCGTGTTCCAGAGTTGGTATCTGCAACCAAGGTAAATTGTGAAACAAGCAAAACACCACCTTTGATATCACTAACCGATAGATTCATTTTATCGTCAGTATCGTAAAATATACGATACGATAACAGGCGCTTAATCATTTTGTCAGCTTCGGCTAATTCATCGTATTTTTCAATGCCGATAAATACCAACAATCCTTGGTCAATTTCACCAACAATGGTTGACTCTACTTCAACTTTTGCACTAGAAACGCGCTGAATCAAGGCTTTCATAAACTTAAGGCTAACTTAAATAAGAAACATCTGCTACTGATAAGAATAAAGACCTTACCCAGTTGATAAGACTCAAGCGAGCCTGCTTGAGTTGCTTGTCATCGGCATTAACCATCACTTCATCAAAAAAGGTGTCGATACTCACCTTTAGCGAGATTAGCTGTTGCATGTTATCAATGTAATTTGTTGATTTAGCGAGCTTAGATGCCACCAATCCAGTTGCTTCAAATAATGCTTTTTCAGCTGATTCTATTAAAATTGACTGATCAACCTCAATAGACAACCCTTGATGATCCTTAAGCATATTTGCAATACGCTTGTTCGCTTCAATTAAACTTGCTGATGCCTCGTTCTTAGTAAAGATATCTAGTGCTTCTACACGTAGGTGAAAATCAAATGGCGATTCTGGCTTAACGGCTAATACCGCTTCAAACGCCTTGGCACTTAATTTTTGCTCTTTATAGTAAGCACGCAAACGATCCATCATAAACTTATAAATAGCAGGTGCGCATTCACTATCCACATCATCTGAATGGGCGGCTAGTGACGCCGAAATTAATGCTTTAAGATTAAGCTCAAGCTTACTTTCCACCATGATGCGTAATAATCCAAGTGCCATTCTACGTAAAGCATATGGGTCTTTAGATCCTGTAGGACCTTGACCAATGCCGTAGATGCCTGTAATTGTGTCTAATTTATCAGCAATGGCAACAACCAATCCTTCTTCAGTAGATGGCAATGTATCGCCTGCAAATCTAGGGTGGTAATGCTCACTAATAGCAGTTGCCACAGCAGGATTTTCACCATCATTTAATGCATAATAACCACCCATAACACCTTGCAAATCTGCAAACTCGCCAACCATTTCAGTAACTAAATCTGTTTTACAAAGTAGTCCTGCGCGCTTTGAATCTTGCTTATTAGCGCCCATCATCACAGCAATTGAACCTGACAACTCTTCGATGCGCTTTGCTTTATCGCCCATTGATCCTAATGACTTCATGAACAAAACTCGCTCAAGGTTTTGTAAACGTGACTCTAGTGTTTGACTCTTATCTTGATCCCAGAAAAATTCTGAATCGGCCAATCTAGGGCGAATAACACGCTCATTGCCGTCAATAATGACAGAAATATCACTAGACTCAATATTGGCAACAGAAATAAAGCTTGGTAGTAATTTTCCATTTGAATCAAGCATATGGAAATATTTTTGATGAGATTTCATTGCTGAGATTAGCGCCTCTTCAGGCACTACCAAAAATGACTCATTAAAGCCACCAGAGAAAGCACACGGATATTCTACCAATGCACAGACTTCACTTAAAAGCGCCTCATCGATCACAGCCACTGCGTTATTATCATTGGCAACTTGTATGACTTGCTGACGAACAATTTCTTTTCTAAGATTAAAATCAACTTCAATTTTTGACTGATCCAGTATTATTTGACGATAATTTTTCGCCTCATTAATACTAAATTCTTGCTGACCAGTAAACCTTAATCCTCGAGTTACATTGCCAGCAGCTAAGCCCATAATACTCGCCTCAACAACATCACTACCCAGTAACATCACCAACCAATGAGTAGGACGAACAAACTGCATTTCTGAATCACCCCAGCGCATTGGTCTAGCAATTGGAATATTTTTAATAGCTGTATCTACAACTTGTTGCAATAAGCCTTTGGTTTCCAAGCCTTTTTGCTCTTTACTAAAAAAGTAATAATCTGACTTGCCAAAAGGTTTTTGCTGCAGATCAGATTTTGATACACCACATGATTTAGCAAAACCATCGACCGCTTGATCAGGTGCACTAACCGATGGACCCTTGCGCTCAATAATTTGATCTTCTTGTTGTAATTCTAAATCGTGTACTAACACTGCCAAACGACGTGGCGTGGCAAATGACTCAACCGCTGAAAAATTCAGCTTCAAACTGTTTAATTCATTAACGATATTATCTGTCAATGCTTTTGAAAGCTTAGGTAATAACTTAGGTGGCAGCTCTTCAGTGCCTAGCTCTAATAAAAAATCTTGTGTTTTCATAATAGTCAATATTAAATAATCTGGAATCGAAGCTGGCCATTAACCAAATCGATCATAATGGAACGAGCGTAAAGTTTGGTTGGAACCACATCGAATTTTTTGTATACACCTGCAATAGATACCAACTCTGCATTAAATGATTGCACAAAAATCGTGGCCTTTTCATCACCCTGAATACCGGCAAATAAATTACCCTGAACCTCTTTGTAAGCTGAAATTGATCCGTAAGACATAATATCAGCACCAGACTTTACCTTTGATAATAAAACCAAGTCTCTATCATGTGCAATCACTTGTTGGAATGAATACACTTTGTTAGTGATAATTTTTGGAGCCTGATAAATCTTATCTTGATGTGGGTTTGGCACTTCAGCTTCAGGCTGCTCAATTTCTTGAGTTTTAATTTTATTTTTTTTGCTCGGTGATAATGATTTCCCGAATACTGCTAAACCTGAAAATTTTGCAAAATCAATTAACTCTTGTTTTTGTGAGCGAATACCCACGGCAACCATTTCATTTTGCGATAATATTTCAATTAATACAGCTAGTTCATTAGCCTGGAAATTACGACTTTCAATTTCCAAGATAACAGGCGCATGCTGAAATTGAGCTTTGTTGTTTTTAGCAAGCGAGTTGATCTCGTCTACCAGTGCATCAGTATTATTGGACAGAACTCTTAACGTATATAAAGCTTCGGTTTGAGTAATGACTTCAATTTTACTCAACTGCGCCAGCCTTGTGTGCAATCAAGAAAATGCCACACACGATTCATACCTGAATCACCGCTCAGCATAAGTTCCAAAGGGGTTTTGTGTTTGAATTTTTTTACACTGCGCTTTAACCAAACACTTGCATATTCTTTATTGGTAGGGAATGTTGTGCCCAATGACTCATCAATACCCAAGATCATTTTTGTGCGCTTCACCATATCATTAGTGAAATCAAACGCCTTATCGCCACGACGATACATGTACAAATGTCTTGGCTTTAGAATATCTTCAAGACTAAGAATGCATAATTGATCGGCATCTTCTAGTTTCCAATTTTCTAGAATTTGACAAAGCTGAAAGGTTAACTTATTTTTTTCGTCTTCGCTTAGATCAATACTGATTTCTTTACTGTTAGTTATACTTGCTGACATTAATTTACCCTAAAGTGGAATAATATTTCACGATCAAACACGCTTTTGTCTGGCGCATGAGGTAGTGGCGAGGCCTTATAAACTGCGCGCTCAATGGCATTTTTAAATGCCCTTTCTTTTGCATTGTTGTTAATGTTACAAGACTGCAATTTAACACTTTGCACATTACCTTTTAGATCTTGAAGAATGTAAACGTCACACCCCCAATTATCTTTCGCACCTTGGTAGCGCCATTTTTCTTTTACTCTTGAAGCAATTTGATTAATGTAATTTGCCTTTAGCTCATTCAAAATATCTTCTTGAGCAATTTCACGTTCTTGATCTTCTTCTGCTTGAATCTCTTTCTTTAGAGAACGATTATCTTGTTCTTTTTCAAACTTATTAGATTCAACTTGGCGTAGTTTTTCAATATCTTGTTTCTTTTTCTCAGCAACCTTAGCTTTTTTCTCAGCTTCTTTGGCTTTCTTTTCAGCTAGGTTTTTCTTTTTGATGGCTTCTTTGGTTTTCTTCTCAGCGATTTTCTTTTTATTTATTGCTTGCTGGATTTTTTGCTCAGCCTTTTTTCTGCTTTTTTCTGCTTTTATCTTGGCTTGCTTTTCTTTTTTAACATTGGCCTTTAATTTTTTAAGACGCTGTTGCTCTTTATAGCGCTCATTTTCAACGCGTTTTTCTGCAAGCTTGAGTTCAGCTAAACGCTTTTCACGTTTTTGCTTAATGTTAATTAAACGTTGCTTTTCTTTCTTGATTTCAGTTAAATCAATGGTGACTGCTTTTGGCACTGCAGTGTTTGAAGATTTTGCAGCTTGCTTTGGAATATCCCAACGCTGAACGTTAGTAAATACTAAACCAATCACTAGTGCGACATGCAATGCGATCGCCGTCCAGAATGCAAAAGGATGTTTTTTTGCAATCTTTGGTAGCTTTAACTTTTTAATTAAATCAGTTTTCATTAGTTTTCTAAGGCTGATTCAGTAACAATACCAACTTTATCCACACCTTGCTTTTGCAAAAATGACATAAGCGAGACAACAGAGCCATAAGCAACATTAGCATCACCTCGTACAAATACTTTCATACTTGGGTAGATTTCTAAACGAGCACTTACGCGTCCGGCAATAATGCCCAATGGTAATTTTTCACCCTGGGCGATATCAGAATTATCCTCATTAAGTGAATTAATGAAATATTCACCATCTTTATTGATGGTGATAATAGTTGGTTGTTGCTCAGTAAAATCAACCATTTTGGCATCGGCAGTAGGTAAATCTACTTCGATCCCTTGTTCAATGATTGGCGTTGTCATCATAAAGATAACCAGTAACACCAGCATGACATCAATATACGGCACAATGTTAATGCTTGCATCAACACTAGGCCTATGACGTTGTGGTAATTCAATCATAATTCGAGCTTACTTTTGTCTTTGGAAAGTAACAAATAATTCCTCTACGAAAGAGGTGTACTTGTTATTAATTTCACCCACTTGAGTGATTAATCGATTGTAAGCGATAGTTGCAGGAATAGCCGCAAACAAACCAAAAGCAGTTGCAATCAACGCTTCGGCAATACCGGGTGCTACAATTGAAATTGTTGCCTGCTTAACAGAAGCTAGACCAATGAAAGAATGCATGATTCCCCATACCGTTCCAAATAAGCCAATATAAGGGCTTGATGAAGCGATCATTGCTAGTATGCTTAAGCCATGGTCCAAACGATCAACCTCATTATTAACTGCTGTATTCATTGAGCGATAAGCTCGTTCAGAATTCATAACCAAAGCTTGATTTGAAGCAGAAGTTGTATGGGAAAACTCACCATAACCAGCACCAAAAATATGTTCCATCGCTGTGCGATTAGATACTTGATTAGGAATTTGACCGTGCAATAAGGCCAAATCAGCATCTGCTAAAAAGTTATTGTGAAAAACTTTAATATCTTTATCAGCATCCATAAGTGACTTCTTCTTTGACATGATAATCGTCCAAGAATAAATACTCATTAATACCAAGATAAACATAACCACTTGCACAACGAAGCCAGCGCTGATAATTAGGCTTAAAATTGATAAACTATTGTCCATTTATTTTCTCCAGAATGTTGCTGGGAATGGCGCTAGGTTTAAAACTTTGCGCATTCAAACAAGCAACGGTAATTTGTGCCTCAAATAATACCTTATTTTGTTTAAGATCCTTGATTTTCTGCGAAAAAATCAAGCTGGCATGTCGAGTTTTTTCTATCTCGGTACTAACACTAAGTAAATCATTAAAACGAGCGGGTGATAAGTAATCTGCCTGAATTGATTTCACTGCAAAAATAATGTTTTTTTGAACTATTAATTGATCTTGTTCAAAGCCCATTTCCCGCAAAAATTCACTGCGCCCACGTTCGATAAATTTTAGATAATTTGCATAATAAACCACACCACCACTATCGGTATCTTCGTAATAAATTCTTACTTGTAAATCACTCATTAAATAAGCCTTGACGGCT
Source organism: Candidatus Thioglobus vulcanius (assembly GCA_910595855.1). Classification (GTDB taxonomy): domain Bacteria; phylum Pseudomonadota; class Gammaproteobacteria; order PS1; family Pseudothioglobaceae; genus Thioglobus_A; species Thioglobus_A vulcanius. Next base: position 50,099 of record CAJVCJ010000021.1, read on the forward strand.
AGAAGGCGTTGACACACCTAAATGCTCATAAGCTAGATTAGTGGCACTTCGCCCTCTAGGGGTGCGATGTATAAATCCTTGTTGAATTAAATAAGGCTCAACCATATCTTCTAGTGTGCCACGTTCTTCACCAATAGCAGTGGCTAACGTATCCAATCCAACAGGCCCACCTGAGAACTTATGAATCATAATGGATAAATAATCTCGATCAAGCTGCTCCAATCCTAATTCATCGACTTTTAAAATACCTAGCGCTTCGTTGGCAATTTTCTGATGAATAATGCCATCTGTTTTGACATCGGCAAAATCTCTAACACGGCGTAACAATCTATTTGCAATTCTTGGTGTGCCACGCGAACGTCTAGCGACCTCATATGCGCCGCTTGATTCAATTTCAATATTTAAGATTCTGGCTGATCGCTCAACAATAACTTGCAAATCTTTATTGTTATAGAATTCTAAACGCTGAACAATGCCGAAACGATCACGTAAAGGTGAGGTTAGCATGCCAGCACGTGTGGTTGCACCAATTAATGTAAAGGGTGGTAGGTCAAGTTGCACCGAATGCGCAGCCACCCCCTCTCCCACCATAATGTCTAACTTAAAATCCTCCAAAGCTGGATAGAGAATCTCTTCAACCACAGGATTTAGACGATGAATTTCATCAATAAATAAAACATCATAAGGCTCTAATTTCGTCAAAATTGCTGCTAAATCACCAGAACGTTCTAAAACTGGGCCAGATGTTTGTTTAAACCCTGCACCCATTTGATTTGAAATAACATTGGCCAATGTAGTTTTTCCAAGCCCAGGAGGGCCATAAATCAAACAATGATCAAGCGCATCTCCGCGCTTTTTAGCTGCCTCAATAAAAAGTGCCATTTGAGATTTGACATCATCCTGTCCAATATACTCAGACAAGCAATCTGGACGTACAGAAGTCATAACGATATCTTCGCTACCTTGGTCTGCTCCACCTACTAAAGAATCTTCTTCTATCATGTTGATTTAATGAGTTTTTCAATCATTTTAACGTGAGACCTCAATCCAAAGTGGGCAAAATTTTCTGGAACAATAGTTTGATTTTAATAGCTTGAGTTGAATGCTTTAATTTCGCCACTTTGGCAACACTAACACCTTGATATGATCCAAATTTAGTGATAGTTAATTGCCACTCCTCCTCTGTATTTAAACGATGTTTAAATACAATATTACCCAGGTTTTTGACTGGAAAATACCAGCCAAATTCTTTAATCATTAGTTGTTTTAAATCTTGTGATGATTGATGTCCATTAATATACAACCCATCATTATTTGAAACAATATCAACCTGCCCTAAGCCTAGCATGCCAGTTAAAGTTAGGTTAAATTCCTGCTCTTTAAATTTAATATTAAAGCCAAAATTTTGAACATTATCAAGTGATACAATACCAAGCCTACCTTTGAGTTGCCACTGACTAGGGGTGTCACCTGAAAGTATGGCTTTCTGAGGTTGTACTGACAGTGTTGAACAACCTTGTAATAGCAACAAAATAAAGAATGTTAGAAGTAATTTCATAAGCGAAACTATTCTAACATCCAAGGATAATAGCAAATACCTAAAAAACCGTGATTAAGGTATAATCAAGCGCTTATTTGTCATTGTTATTTGGGTTTATGTCACGCATTGCTATTTTAAGTGTTAATCATGCACAAGCGCCAGTTGCAGTTCGTGAGCGTGTGGCGTTTGCACCTAACCTTCTAACCAACGAATTGCAAAAACTCAACACCATCGATGGTGTTGAGGCATGTGTTATTTTGTCGACATGTAATCGTTCAGAAATTTACGCTGTAATTGAAGATAAAAACGCTGAAGAAATTCTAAGCAGCTATTTATCGCAAACACATAATATTCCCAGAGCTGAGATCGACCCTTATTTGGTTTATTTTGAAGCAGATGATGCTTTGTCACATATTTGCAATGTGGCTTGTGGACTTGATTCATTAGTATTAGGCGAACCTCAGATTTTAGGCCAATTAAAAGATGCTTATCACGCCGCCAAACTAGCTGAAACTTTAGACAAAAAATTAGAAAAGCTATTCCAACATGCTTTTTCAACAGCTAAAAAAGTTCGCACAGATACTCAAATCGGCTCATCACCAGTCTCTATTGCTTATTGTGCTGTTAAGCTCAGTGAAAAGATCTTTACGGATTTATCAGAGCAAACAGTACTGCTGATTGGCGCTGGAGAAATGATAGAGTTGTGTGCTCAGCACCTGAATCAAAAAGGCGTTCGCAATATGATTGTCGCTAATAGAACCGTTGAAAATGCAAAAAAAATTGCTGATCAATATGGTGCGCAATCCGTCAGTTTAAAGCAATTTTCAAGCATTATTCATGAAGCTGATATCATTATTTCATCAACTGCTGCATCGATACCTATTATCGGCAAAGGACTGATTGAGAGTGCACTCAAGCAACGCAAGCATAAGCCAATGTTCATGCTTGATATTGCCATTCCAAGAGATATCGAACCTGAAGTTGGGCAGTTAGATGACGCCTATCTTTACACCATTGATGATTTAGAGCAAGTGGTGAGTGATAACATCGGCTCTCGTAAAAAAGAGAAGGTTCTAGCACAAGAAATTATTATTAAACAATCTCAAGTATTTAATCAGTGGTTGTCAATTTTACCAAACGAACAACTGATTCAAAACTATCGGACCAATGTAAATCAGATTAAAAGTGATGCGGTTGAAGATGCCTTGAAGCGCCTTAAAAACGGCGGCGATAACGAACAAATTATTAAAAAATTGGCCGATCAGCTAACCAATAAAATACTTCACACCACTTTTAAAAACATCAAGCAAACTTCACTTACCGGCCTAGATCAATGTGAAGGCTGTATTCCCAATATTAAAAAATAATGAATGAATCAATCCTTTCTAAATTAGAACAAATGTCCATGCGCCTTGAAGAAGTTGGTGCCATGCTTAGTGATCCACAAGTAGCCAGTGATGCTAAGCAATTTAGAGAACTGTCTATTGAGTATTCTCAGTTAACCCCCGTTAATGATCAATACCAAGATTATCTAACGACTATGCGAAATCTTGAAGACGCCAAAATGATGCTTGAAGAAGATGATGCAGAAATTAAAGCGATGGCCAAAGAAGAAATTAATGACGCCAAGCAAAATTTAGAGCGCTTAGATATTGAACTTAAGAAATCCCTCCTACCCAAAGATCCAAATGACTCTCGTAACATTATTGTTGAAATACGCGCAGGTACTGGTGGAGATGAAGCTTCTATTTTTTCTGGCGACCTATTCAGAATGTACTCTCGCTACGCGGAAAAACAAAAATGGCAGTTAGAAATAATGAGCTCGAATACAGGAGATCATGGCGGTTATAAAGAAATCATTGCACGCATTACCGGTACTGATGTTTATTCAAAGCTTAAATTTGAATCAGGCGCACATCGAGTTCAACGTGTGCCAGAAACTGAAAGCCAAGGGCGTGTGCATACTTCAGCTTGTACAGTTGCCGTAATGCCGGAAGTTGAAAATATTGAAGAAGTTAACATTAATATGTCCGACGTTAGGGTGGATACATTTAGAGCAAGTGGTGCTGGTGGACAGCACGTTAACAAAACTGATTCAGCCGTACGTGTTACTCATATTCCAACTGGCACTGTGGTTGAGTGTCAAGATGGACGATCACAACACAAAAACAAAGCTCAAGCGATGTCTGTTCTAGCTTCAAGAATTCTAGATGCACAACAACAGATTCAGCACAAAGAACAAGCATCAACACGTAAAGAGTTAGTTGGTAGTGGTGATCGCTCTCAGAGAATTCGCACTTACAATTACCCGCAAGGACGTATTACCGATCATCGTATTAATCTAACTTTATACAAGTTAGCAGAAATTATGGAGGGTGATTTAGAGTCAATTATTGAGCTTTTAGTTGTTGAACAACAAACTAACCAACTAAGTGATCTAAACGACGCCTTAGCTTAGCCTTCTCGGTAACAGCTGAGAAGCTACAAACAACACACCCAAAGCAATTACAATCATTGGTCCTGTGGCCAAATCATAAAAGAGTGAAGCGCTCAAGCCCATTAGTACAGCTGCTATAGATATACCAATTGACTGAAACGCCATAGCTTTTGGTGTACGTGCAAACATCCTTGCCACCGCAGGTGGAATAATCAATAACGAAGTAATTAACAGCACGCCAACAATTTGTACAGAGACTGACACTGTTAGTGCGATCATCAACATAAACAACAACTGATAAATCGTGCTATTAAGCCCTTGGGAAACAGCCAACTCTTCGTTAAGAGTAAGTAGCAATAAACGCTGCCAAAATATCACTAGCAATCCAACAACAATTATTAAAATGGCATAAATCCAAATTATGTCTTGACGGGTGATTGATAAAATATCACCAAATAAAAGAGAGAAATAATCTGTATTTGAGCCGCCGACAATACTCAAGATGACAATACCTAATGATAAGGCCAAATGAGAAAATATACCCAATATAGCATCATTTGATAGAATCTTTCTTTGTTGTAAAACAACAATCAAGCTGGCAAAAATAACACCAATTACTACTAATCCAGTATGAATACCTAAACCGGTAGCCAATCCTAATGAAACACCTAGTAAGGCTGAATGAGAAATAGATTCAGAGAAATAACTCATGCGCTTCCAAATCACAAAGCAGCCAAGTGAGCCTGTAATAATAGAAATTCCGAGTGCTGCAATCAGCGCTCTAATAATAAAATCTTCCACAATTAGTGCTGTTTATTTATTGACAATCTTCACACAGACCATAAAGGTACAAACAATGGTCTGTTAACTGATAGCCATGTTTAGTGGCAATATCGTGTTGATGCTGCTCAATCACTTCATCGTTAAATTCATCAATCTTGCCACATTTAATACATAACAAATGATCATGGTGTTCAGCATTCGATAATTCGTACATACTTTGACCATTATCAAAATTTAGTTTATTGATCATGCCTGCTTCTTCAAATTGAGTAAGTACACGATAGATAGTTGCTACACCCACCTCTTCGCCTTGCATGACTAACGCACGATAAATATCCTCAGCACTCATGTGATGATTTTCACCCTTTTCTAAAATCTCTAAAATTTTAAGTCTAGGTAGTGTCACCTTAAGACCGGCAGTTTTTAAATCTTGAGCATCCATATTCTCATCCTTGAGGTAAAATCAGATAAATAATTCTTAATCATTTTAATCAATTAATTACAAATGAACAAACTAACTTTGATTGCATTCTCATTCTCATTCTCATTTTTATCTGCATGTTCGCCTTCTATGCCAAGCATGCCACAGCTTCCTGATATGCCGGATATTATTCCTGATATGTCATTGCCAACGCTTTATAAGGATGATATCAATCAAGGTTCAGTTTTAGATAGATTCAAGATTAATCAACTTAAGCTTGGCATGTCACAAGCACAAGTGCAAGATTTAATTGGCTCGCCAAGCATTATTGATCCGTTTCATAACAAACAATGGAACTACATCAATCATTCTACTTTGCATGAAAAAGACGATATTCATTACCGTTTGACATTAACCTTTAGCAATAAAAAACTAACAGAAATTGACACATCAGGCATTAGCAGTCTATCCGCATTAACCAAGAAAGAAAAAGAACTAGAAGACCAGCGCATTGCAGAAGAAAAAGCAGCGGTAGTAGCAGCTAAAAAAATAGCTGCTGAAAAGCTTGCTGCTGAAAAGCTTGCTGCTGAAAAGCTTGCTGCTGAAAAAGCACGTGCAGCAGAACAGGCTCGACTCGCTAACGAACAGCGAATTGCCAATGAAAAACTTGCTACTGAAAAAGCTCAAGCTGAAGCTTTAAAAAAAAAGAACGAACTAGCACAAATTAAGCAGCGCAAAGCTAACCAACAAAAAGCCATTAAAGCTGCTGAGGAAAAAATAATCATTCAGCAGCCTAAGTCAACAACTAACAACAAACCTCCAGTACCGCCTAAAGAAGAAGAAAGTACAGATAAGCCTTGGTATCAATTCTGGTAGGACTGTCAATTCATGTCATCACTTGTTATTAGCGATTTAGATTGTCAAAGAGGCTACAATCAGCTCTTTAGCAATCTATCTTTTCAGGTAAGTGCTGGCGAGGTATTGCGTATTACTGGCACAAATGGCAGTGGTAAAACATCCTTATTAAAAATTTTAGCAGGCATTAGTGCGAGCGAGAATGGCGACATTAATTGGGAAAACCATTTAGTTAAATCTGACGAATACCAACAAGAAATTTTCTATCTTGGTCATCATGCAGCATTAAGTGGTGAACTGAACAGTCTTGAAAATTTAGAATTTTTAAGTGCCTTAAATAAAAGCACCGATCAACGTAAACTAATCCAAGCATTAAACGATATTGGCCTTAAAGGTTATGAAGAGGAATATTGCACCAACCTTTCTGCTGGACAAAAACGTCGTGTTATTTTGGCTGGACTTTTTGTGTCAACAGCCAAAATATGGCTACTAGATGAGCCTTTTACTGCACTAGACCCTGCGGGCGTAAAGATTGTAGAAAGTCGAATTGAACAACACTGTCAAAATGGTGGTTTGTGTATATTTACCACTCATCAAGATTCAGCATTGGCCAATCAACGAGTGTTGGCATTATGAATGTTTATATAAAAACACTGAGTCGTGACCTACGCGTTGCTCTACGCAATCCTTCTAGTGTGCTCAATCCTTTACTGTTTTTTGTTATTTCTGTCTCTCTATTTCCACTAGCCATTAGCCCAGAAGCAGCCACACTTTCACAAATTGCTGCCGGTATTATTTGGGTGGCAAGCATGCTAGCTGTACTATTATCACTTAATGCCCTTTTTCATCATGATTACGAAAATGGTGTTTTAGAGCAAATGGTTAGTTCGCATCATTCTCTACCCTTATTAATACTATCTAAAATTTTTGCACATTGGCTACTCACTGGTATTCCAATTATTTTGCTATCGCCTTTATTAGGTGTCTTTTTATTTTTAGACGATGAAGGTATAAAAGTATTAATGATTACCCTGCTATTAGCCACACCCAGCTTAAGTCTGATTGGTAGTATTGGTGCTTCGCTGATTGTTGGGGTTAAAAATTCAGGCATGTTGTTGTCGTTATTAATCTTACCACTCTATATCCCTATTCTAATTTTTGCTTCAAGTGCTGTATCTCAAGCCCAGTTTGGTCTCGCTATTGATGGACAATTATATTTCTTGGCAATGTTTTTAGTGCTTAGTCTAATGAGCGCACCGCTTGTCAGCGCTATCGCTCTAAAAATAAGCCTGGAATAAGTTGTACTTTTTTGTTATAATAACTTAACACGCTGATTTGTCCCGATTGCTAGCGTTACTACCTAGAGTAGTTAAAACAAGCTAAAGCAGGCGTTCTTCTTAACTGAAAACCCTTCTTAATTATGGGTTTTTAACGTTCACAAGGAGAACTAAATAATGATATTTACTTCTGAATCGGTGTCTGCAGGACACCCTGATAAGGTTTGCGATCAAATTTCTGACGCAATTTTAGACGCTGCATTAACACAAGACAAAAACTCACGAGTTGCTGTTGAAACTTTAGTTAAAGACAATCATGTAGTGCTAGCTGGTGAAATCACCACAGGTGCCAAGATTGACTATGAGAAAATCGTACGCGAAACCATTATTGGTATTGGCTATGATAAAGAAGAATACGGCTTTAATGGTCATACCTGCGATTTAACCAATTTATTGGGTGAGCAATCACAAGATATTGCCATGGGTGTTGATGAATTTACAGATCATGAGCAAGGTGCTGGCGATCAAGGCTTAATGTTTGGTTATGCTTGTGACGCAACTGATGTTTACATGCCTGCACCAATCTTGTATGCCCACCGTTTGGTGGCTAAGCAAGCTGAGCTAATGAAAAATGGCACACTACCGTGGTTACGTCCAGATGCAAAATCACAAGTATCTTGTATTTATGATGGTCATAAAATTGTTGGTATTGATGGGGTGGTATTATCAACTCAGCATGACGCCGATATTTCATTAGACGATTTACGTGAAGCAATTTTAGAAGAAGTTATTAAGCCAGTATTGCCAGAAAAATGGCTTACTGACTCAACCAAATTTCACATCAACCCAACGGGTAATTTTGTCATTGGTGGCCCCGTGGGTGACGCCGGCCTAACAGGCCGTAAAATTATTGTTGATACTTATGGTGGCATGGCTCGTCATGGTGGCGGTGCTTTTTCTGGAAAAGACCCTTCAAAGGTAGATCGATCTGCAGCTTATGCAACTCGCTATGTGGCTAAAAATGTTGTTGCCGCTGGTTTAGCACATCGCTGCGAAATACAAGTATCTTATGCCATTGGTGTAGCTGAGCCAACATCGATCAGTGTTGAAACTTTTGGCACTGGCATAATCTCTAATGATGCAATTGAAGCACTAGTACGTGAACATTTTGACTTACGCCCAAAGGGTTTAATCGCTATGCTAGATTTGAAACGTCCGATCTATCAACAAACAGCTAGTTATGGTCACTTTGGTCGTACAGAAGATGACATCAGTTGGGAAAAAACCGATCGCACTCATTTGTTGAAATAAATTTATTTGGTATAATAACCAAACTGCCAAGGAGCGTTGCGTTGAAATTAGTTTCAATCAGGCTTGGCGATCAGAATCATAAAACGACGCTCATTTTTTTAAATTTTCTAAAGGAGAAAAAATGAGCAACAATACTTTAAACAATAACGACTATAAAGTAGCTGACATGAGCTTGGCTGATTACGGCCGCAAGGAAGTGGAACTAGCAGAAGCAGAGATGCCTGCGCTGATGACACTACGTAATAAATATCGCAACGAACAACCTCTAAAAGATGCTCGCATCTTAGGTTGTATTCACATGACCATTCAGACAGCTGTATTAATGGAAACTTTAGTTGATTTAGGTGCTGAAGTTCGCTGGTCAAGTTGCAATATCTTTTCAACACAAGATCATGCAGCAGCCGCTATGGTAGCCGCAGACATCCCTACTTTTGCCTGGAAAGGTGAAACTGAAGAAGAATTCTTATGGTGTATCGAGCAAACTATTTTAGACAATGGCAAGCCTTGGAACGCCAACATGGTGCTTGATGATGGTGGTGACCTTACTCAAATGCTTCATGAAAAATATCCAGAAATGCTTAATGACATTCACGGTATTAGTGAAGAAACCACAACGGGTGTTCACCGTTTACTAGAAATGATGGAAGAAGGCTCATTGAAAGTGCCAGCTATCAACGTTAACGATTCAGTGACTAAATCTAAGAACGATAACAAATATGGCTGTCGTCACTCATTAAACGATGCTATTAAGCGTGGTACTGATATGCTAATGTCAGGCAAAAAAGCGCTAGTAATTGGCTATGGTGATGTTGGAAAAGGTTCGGCACAGTCGCTTCGTCAAGAAGGTATGATCGTTAAAATTTCAGAAATTGATCCAATTTGTGCCATGCAAGCTTGCATGGATGGATTTGAAATTGTATCGCCTTACAATGGTGGTATCAACACTGGCACAGTAGCTGGCATCGATACACTTTTATTAGGTACAACTGATCTAATTGTAACCACAACTGGAAACATGAACGTATGTGATGATGCAATGCTTCAAACACTTAAAGCAGGCGCTGTCGTTTGTAATATTGGCCATTTCGACAACGAAATTGACACACAATATATGCGTGACAATTGGCAATGGGATGAAGTAAAGCCTCAGGTTCACCGCATCTTTAGAAGTGATGATAAATCTGATTACTTAATTTTATTATCTGAAGGTCGTCTGGTTAATCTAGGTAACGCAACTGGCCATCCAAGTCGTATCATGGACGGTTCATTTGCCAACCAAGTTTTGGCTCAAATGCATTTATTTGATGAAAAATTTGCTGATAATGGTGGCGATATTTACGTTGAAGTTCTGCCTAAGAAACTTGACGAAGAAGTGGCCGCTGGTATGGTTGGTGGTTTTGGCGGTGTATTAACGACACTTACTGATGCTCAAGCTAAATACATCAATGTACCTAAAGAAGGTCCATTTAAGCCAGAATCTTATAAATACTAGATTCAAGCTTTAGTAAAATAGTACATTCCCCGCAAGGGAATATAAATGCGGCTTTCGAGCCGCATTTTTTATGTCATTTTCAATATTTACTAAATTTATAATAACTACAAATACAATTAGATAAAAATAGCCATAAATACTAATAAAATGGTATATTTTGGCTAAAATTTAATAATTTATAGCATTATATTGAAAATAATGAATATTTTTATACGGAAAAAACCATGATTGACCCTATTTTTACCAATAATAAAAAATTTGAACAAGAATTTTCCAATAATTTGGAAAAAATGCTAGAAAATGATGAGCTAGGCGTGTTTATTTTAGTACTTGCTAATGCATTGTCTGATGAAAAACTCTGGCGACAACTTAAACCAGGTTTAAAGCAAAAATTTGAACAGCTTAAATCAAAAGAACCTCAAGGCGCAGCTGATGATATTGATGTTTTTAATCAACTGATTGAGTTAGATTTAAACGATCTTGAAGTGACTAACTATAAAGATCTTGGTAACTTTGAATTGCAATACAACCGATTAAGAGCCTTGCGTCCAAAAAGAATGTCTGGCGTAAGCACTAAAGGAATGAGTCTTGATTTTGATGAGAATACTTTTAACTTCAATAAGCCGTTTTTACAAAAAGAGTTGTTTTGGCAGGGTAAGTTTTTTTCGAAAAATATATCACTTTTTTACAATAAATTCCCATTTGCTAAGCTTCACGGCTTAGTGGTGGTTGAAGCCGAACAGCAACACCCTCAATTAATGAGCGCTGAGCTTCATCAGTTTGCTTGGATGATGGCCAACAGTATTGGCTTAAACATTAAAGGCTTTAGTTTGGCTTACAATTCCTATGGCGCTTATGCATCGGTGAATCATTTTCACCTACAATGCTTTATTAGAGAAAAGCCTCTACCAATTGAAAACAACGACAAGCATCCATTGATAAACTATTGGTTTAATTCAGTTGGTGATGCTTGGGAATTTATTGAAAGCTTACATCGTGATGAGCAGCCTTATCATTTGATTTATCGCGATCAAGCTATTTTATGTGTTGTCCGTCAGCGTCAAGATGACTACAAGCATGCTGATTGGACCTCTGGCTACGCTTGGTATGAAGCTTGTGGTGGTTTGAGCACTTACACACTGGAAGATTTTGATCAGCTAACTGAAGCGCAACTTAATAAAGAATTATTAAAATTAAAAATAACCTAGTAATATTGATATTTTTTTTCAAATCGTTTTTTTTTTTTTTGCTATACTTGCCTTGTTATTAAACATCCTCAATGTTTAATAACTGCTAAAAAAGGTTTTATCTCCATATTTCTTTTTTAGTATCTTGGGGGCTTCATGTTAAATCTTCTCGGCTTTATAAAAAAAGCCCCCAACCTTTCACATCATCTGTATTTACAAATACCTTATCGAGTAAGACTTGATGCGGTAAAATTTTTGTAATTTTTAGACTTATTTAAGCTGATTTATTATGTCAATTTCAGAGCTAGATGCAACTGCCTCTTTTCAAAATTTAATCTTAAAGCTACAAACTTTTTGGGCATCAAAAGGTTGCACATTGTTACAACCTTTTGACATGGAAATGGGTGCAGGCACCTTCCATCCAGCAACTTTTTTACGCGCTATTGGCCCTGAGCCATGGAATGCAGCTTATGTTCAACCGTCACGCCGTCCAACTGATGGTCGCTATGGTAAGAACCCAAATCGCTTACAGCACTATTATCAGTTTCAAGTTATTCTTAAGCCATCCCCTAAAAATATTCAAGATTTATATCTAGAATCTTTAGCGGAAATTGGCATTGATTTAACCAAGCACGATGTTCGTTTTGTTGAGGATAACTGGGAATCACCAACGTTAGGCGCTTGGGGATTGGGCTGGGAGATTTGGCTTAATGGCATGGAAGTATCTCAATTTACCTATTTTCAGCAGATTGGTGGCTTAGCTTGCAAACCTGTTGCGGGTGAGTTAACTTATGGTCTTGAACGATTAGCCATGTACCTTCAAGGTGTTGACTCTGTGTTTGATTTAGTTTGGACTGAAGGTGTTAGCTATGGCGATGTATTCCATCAAAATGAAGTTGAGCAATCAACCTATAATTTTGAAATCGCTGATACTGACGTATTGTTTAAGCAGTTTGATGAAGCGGAAGCCATGAATCAGCAATTGATTGAAAAAGCCTTATCGTATCCTGCTTACGAGCAAGTCATGAAAGCCTCTCACTTATTTAACCTACTTGATGCCCGCCATGCAATTAGTGTGACAGATCGTGCTCGCTTTATTCGTCGAGTGCGTGCCATGAGCCAAAAAGTAGCACAAACATATTATGATTCACGCGAAGCGTTAGGCTTTCCAATGGTGAAAGATAGCTAAACTTGCATGAAAATTTTTTCTAAACTTTATCAAAAATCATTAGATTGGGCGCAAAGTAAATTTGCCATTTATTGGTTAGCGGTTGTTAGTTTTTTAGAATCTAGCGTTTTACCCTACCCGCCACCTGATATTTTATTGGCACCAATGGCTTTACAACGAACTGATAAAGCCTATTATTTTGCCTTTATAGCAACTATATTCTCAGTGTTAGGTGGATTAGTGGGCTATCTACTTGGCGATATTTTGCTTAGTTTTTTACTTAATTATGGGCTTATTAAGCCTGTATCAGTTGATTTGATTAAAGAATTTTTTGATCAATATGGTATTTTGGTAGTTGGTATTGCTGCGTTCAGCCCCATTCCTTATAAGCTTGCTACCATTAGTGCTGGCAGCATGGCAATGCCTTTATTGCCATTTATTGCTATTTCATTAGTGGCTCGTGGTGCTCGCTATTATCTAGTTGCTGGACTGGTTAAAGCCTACGGTAGTGCTTGCGACCAATGGTTACAAAAGTACATGGATCGCTTAGGCTATGGGTTGGTTGTATTGGTTATTTTTGGAGCTTGGTATGTGGGTTAAATTATTTAGTGTCGTGATTTTACTGTCTCTAAATGGTTGTTATTCTCAAGCACCAAAACAAGCGATTATCGTTATTGAAAAATCTTCAAATTTGGAGAATATCAATCATCAGCGTTTCGGAAAAATAGATAAAGTTGAGAAAAAAACTCGCAGAATAACAGACTATACAGTCATTAAAAAAGTACATAAGACTCAGAAAAAAAATGTAGCAAAAACTCACAAGGCGTCTTCAAGTTGGAAGACGCCAATCAACAGTAAAGTAAGTAAAACCTACTCTAAAAAACACCCAGGTTTAACTTTTAGTTCACATCAGGGGCAAGAAGTACGTGTTATTCGCGATGGAAAAATTATCTACATTGGCGATAAAATGAAAAGTTATGGGCAAATGATTATCGTTCGCCATCCACTTGGGTTTAATAGTACCTACACTCAAACCCAATCATTACAAGCCTCTCTGGGTGATTCGGTTGATAAAGGACAAGTCATTGCAATGACAACTGATCAGCCTTTTTACTTTGAAATGACCAAATTTGAGCAAACGATTAATCCGCTCAAATATTTGAAATAAGCGCTAAAATATTTATTATGAATGAATTTTTACAAAATATACCTCCCTACCAGACTGCTGGAATTTTATTTATCGTAGCACTAGTTGCTCATACAGTCTTAGGTTTCGCCTTAAAGCAAATTACTAAACATACAAGTCGAACTAAAAATCAGTTTGATGACCATTTAATCAATGCTGTCTCTCCACCATTAAAAGTATTGATTTGGTTTGCTTGGGTGTTTTTCTCTATCAATGCATTTAAAGCAGATATTACCGCACTAAGTATTGTTGTTGAGTATATCGATATCACTCCAATCTTTATTGTTACCTGGGGTGTAGTACGTGTTATCTCTGGTGTTGAGTCCTATTTAGTTGAAGCTGATAATAGTGTTAATAACGATTCAGTCCGCCTATTTACACGATTGATTAAGATTTTGGTTATTGTTGCCATTCTTCTAGGGATTGCTCAACACCTTGGATTTTCAATTTCAAGCCTACTAACCTTTGGTGGTGTGGGTGGTATTGTGATGGGCTTTGCTGCTAAGGACATGTTAAGTAACATCTTTGGTGGCCTAATGATTCAAATGGATAAGCCGTTTTCAACAGGTGATTGGATTCGTTCTAGTGAATTCGAAGGTACGGTAGAGAAAATCGGCTGGCGCATGACCCGTATTCGCACTTTTAGCAAAAACCCTGTTTATATTCCAAACTCTATTTTTGCCTCAATTCCAATTGAAACACCTTCACGCATGACCAATCGTCGTATCAAAGAAATTGTTGGCATTCGTTATGATGACATTAAGCAAATTCCAGGTATTGTGACCGATGTAGAAGAGCTACTTAGAAAACACAAAGATATTGATCAATCTCAATCATTGCGTGTTTACTTTAATTATTTCAATGCATCGTCGCTTGATTTTAATATCTACGCCTTTACCAATACCACCAGTAAAGACAATTATCAAAAAATCAAACAAGAAATTTTACTAGCTGTTGCTGATATCATTGAACAGCACAAAGCTGAAATCGCTTACCCAACACAAACATTACACATTCAGAAAAACGCTGAATCTTAATTAGCTAGCCCATTATGAATAAATTACACATCCGTACTTTCGGCTGTCAGATGAATGAGTACGACTCAGATCAGATGGTTAACGTACTAAAACATTCTCACAATTTAAGCCTGACAGATAAGCCTGAAGAGGCTGACGTATTGCTACTTAATACTTGCTCGATTCGTGAAAAAGCGCAAGAAAAGTTGTTCCATCAATTGGGTCGCTGGCGTAAACTTAAAGAAAAAAATCCAGCGCTTATTATTGGTGTTGGCGGCTGTGTTGCCTCTCAAGAAGGTGAGCTTATTCTTAAACGCGCACCTTACGTTGATATTATTTTTGGCCCGCAAACTTTGCACCGCCTGCCAGCAATGGTCAATGAAGTACTGGGTGATAAAAAAACCAGTATTGATATCTCTTTTCCTGAAATTGAAAAATTTGACCACCTGCCTGAACCCGAATCAAACGGTGTCAGTGCCTTTGTTTCCATTATGGAAGGCTGTAGCAAATATTGTACGTTTTGTGTGGTTCCATATACCCGTGGTGAGGAAGTTTCACGTCCATTTAATGATGTTATTAAAGAAGTTGAAATCTTAGCTTCTCAGGGCGTTCGCGAGGTTAACTTACTTGGGCAAAATGTTAATGCTTATCAAGGTTTAATGGATGATGAGGAGATGGCTGACCTAGCCCTACTCATTAATATTATTGCACAAATTGACGGTATTGATCGTATTCGTTATACCACCTCACATCCGGTTGAATTTTCAGAAAGCTTGATTCAAGCGTATGCGGAAGTGCCTGAATTGGTTTCTCATTTACACTTACCAATTCAAAGTGGCTCTGACAAAATTTTAGGATTGATGAAGCGCGGCCATATGGCCATTGAGTATAAATCTAAGATTAGAAAGCTGCGTGAAATTCGCCCAGATATCTCAATCTCGAGTGATTTTATTATTGGCTTTCCAGGTGAAAATGATCAGGATTTTGAAGACACAATGAAACTTATTAATGACATTGGTTTTGACAAATCTTTCAGCTTTATTTATTCAGCACGTCCTGGTACGCCAGCGTCTAGTTATCCTGACGATGTCAGTATGGCGGTCAAAAAAGAACGACTAAAGCGCGTCCAACTAACCATTGATGCATCTACCGAGGTAATTTCAAAATCTATGGTTGGTAGCATTCAAAAAGTATTGGTAGAAAATAAAGCCAGAAAAGACGACAACATGTTTGGTCGTACAGAAAATATGCGTAATACGCATTTCAAAGGTGATGAGTCGCTTATTGGTCAAATTGTTAATGTGAGAATTACGGCTGCACGTGGCAATTCATTAGTAGGTGAATTATGCATCTAAGCCTTGAAATAGACAATCCCGAACAATTAGCTGCTGTTTGCGGGTCTTTTGATCGAAACTTAGAAACCATTGCCAAAAGCCTTGATGTAGAGATCAACAACAAAGGTGCGGAATTTGTTATCCGTGGCGAGGACAAGCATTTGGCTGCTCGCATACTTAAAGACTTAAGTCTTCTTGCTAGATCTCAATCTATCAGCTCTCATGATGTAGAGATGAGCATAAAAGCTTATACTCAAGATAATCCACCAAATGAATCGGTCAATATCAAGACCAAGCGTAAATTCATTCATGTACGCTCCCTTAATCAGCAACTTTACGTAAAAGCCATTAAAGACCAAGATTGTACTTTTGGTATTGGCCCTGCTGGTACCGGTAAAACCTATCTTGCTGTGGCGCGCGCAGTAGAAGCATTAGAAAGATCTGACGTACGTCGCATTGTATTGGTTCGACCTGCTGTTGAAGCGGGTGAAAAATTGGGTTTTTTACCTGGTGATCTTAGTGAAAAAATAGACCCTTATTTACGTCCAATTTACGATGCACTATACGAAATGATGGGGTTTGACAAAGTCACCAAATTATTGGATAAAAACATCATTGAAGTGGCGCCACTTGCTTTTATGCGAGGTCGAACTCTAAATGAATCATTTATTATTTTAGATGAGGCTCAAAACACCACCACCGAGCAAATGAAAATGTTTTTAACACGCATGGGTTTCGGCTCAAAAATGGTGATTACTGGTGACATCACCCAAATAGATTTAGCACGCCCAAGTCAATCAGGCTTATTACATGTAATGAAGGTACTGGAAAATGAAACAAAAATTTCATTTTGTCATTTTAACTCCAGAGATGTTGTACGACATAAGCTAGTTCAACGCATTGTACAAGCGTATGAAATCTTTGAATAAGTCAGAAAAAATAATCGTCGGACTTTCCGGCGGTGTTGATTCATCTGTTGCGACTTTAATGTTGTTGGAGCAAGGTTATAACGTAGAAGCCTTGTTTATGAAAAACTGGGATGAAGACGATAGCGAGGGCTATTGTACAGCCGAGCAAGATCTTGCAGATGCGCAAAAAGTTGCTGATAAATTAGGTGTTAAATTACACACTAAAAACTTTTCGTCAGATTACTGGGAAGATGTTTTTGAAGATTTTTTACAAGAGCATAAAAAAGGTAGGACGCCAAATCCAGATGTTTTATGCAATCAAAAAATAAAGTTCAAAGTATTTCTTGAATACGCATTATCTCTTGGTGCGGACAAAATCGCCACTGGCCACTATGCAAGGATTTCGCATAGCGATCATCAATATCAATTAAAAACAGGTTTAGATAATAATAAAGATCAGAGTTATTTTTTATATTTACTTGGTCAATACCAACTTAGTAAAAGCTTGTTTCCATTAGGTGATATTAGTAAAACAAAAGTTAGAGAAATTGCCACTCAACACGATTTAATCACAGCAGATAAAAAAGATTCAACCGGTATTTGCTTTATTGGAGAGCGTAATTTCTCTGAATTTTTACAAACCTACCTACCCAAACAATCAGGTGATATAGTTGATGAAAACGGACAATTTATTAAACACCATCAAGGTTTGGCTTTTTATACCATTGGTCAAAGAAAAGGTTTAGAAATTGGTGGCGGCTTTAGTGACTCACCTGAGCCTTGGTTTGTGGCTGACAAAAGAATTGATAGTAATGAACTGCTCGTTGTACAGGGCGACCATCCATTGCTATATCACAACAGTCTAAGTACATCAAAAAATCACTGGGTTGGTAATGATCCTGACTTTCCTTTAGATTGTCAGGCTAAGATTCGTTATCGACAAGCCTCTCAAGACTGTACAATTATTAAAAATGGTGACACCATTAAAGTTATTTTTAATGACCCTCAGAGGGCCGTCACACCTGGTCAATCTATCGTTTTTTATCAGGATGATGTTTGCCTAGGCGGCGCAATTATTGAGCAACGTAGCAATGAATAAAATAAACAATCAAACTCTCGCACTTGCAGGCATATTACAAAGTGTTATGTTAGTCGATCAACTGGCTTCAAAAGGTGAGTGTGATACTGACTGCTCAATTGTAAGCTTAAATAGCATCACTTCTAAAAGTGCCAATGTTTATGAGGTGTTCGAATCTCCAGTGCAGCTATCAATAGGTATGGCAGCATTAAGAGTCGCCCTAGGCAAACAAACTAAATCCATACAAACGGTTATTTTTTATGCTTTATCATTAATCAATCTTGAAAAAAAATTAATGAAAAATTCAGCTTTACTAGGTGTGATAAGCACTGAGATTAATGCTTTAAACAAGCAAGAATTTTTTGAAATAACACACAGCAATTCAATTGCTAGATTAGGAGAGTTATACAAAACCACATTGGGCGAGCTAAGTCCAAGAATTATGGTTAAAGGTGAACAACTCCATTTATCAAACCAACGTACGGCCAACCATATTAGGGCGTTATTGTTAGCCGGAATACGTGCAGTTTCACTTTGGAAATCTCAAGGTGGAAAAACTTGGCACTTGATTTTAAACAAGAAAAAAATATTGAGTGCGATTGATGCATTGGATCGTATTGGTAGCTAATTTAAATTCAATTTACCCCTAGACTTTTTCCAACTAAGACTTTATAATTACGCCTTTACTAATTTAACTCTTATATATCAAAGATGGCTAATTCAGCAGGTTCAAAAAAACGCGCAAGACAATCAACAAAACGCAACAAGCATAATTCGCAAATTCGCGCTAAAGTTCGTACTTTTATCAAGAAAGTAAATTACGCATTAGAAGCTGGCAATAAAGAAGAAGCACAGAATGGTTACGGTATCATGCAAAAAATGATTGACCAGGCAGTAAGCAAAGGCTTAATGCATAAGAACCAAGCATCTAGAAAAAAATCTAGAATCAATGCACAAATTAAAGCTCTATAAAACCTTTAATTAACATTGCTATAATTAAGCCCTCTTTTGAGGGCTTTTTAATGCACAACCATCTATGATTAACGACGAAGACAAACAACTATTCAGATCCAGTGTTGATGCAACTGCTCCCATTGATAAAGATAATCATACACAACCTAGTGGAAGAATAAGCCAACCAGCCTTTACAGCTTATAGTTATATTACCGAAGCCCGTTTGAGTGGCTCTGAAATAATCGCTTATGCTAAAAATGGACTTTCACCTAAAATCATCAAAAAAATGAAACGTGGTAATATTGATCATGCTCCAGTACTGGATCTTCACGGGCAAACGGTTATTGAGGCTTGCGAAGCTATGAGTCAATTTATGTATCATTATCAGCATGAAGAGTTTATTCATATTATTCATGGCAAAGGTTATCACTCTGACAATAGCATGAGTATTTTAAAAACCCAAGTCGTGAGCTTCCTAAATCAACATCCACAAGTAATGGCATTTAACTCTTGCCCTGATAAAGATGGCGGAACTGGCGCTGTATTTGTTTTACTTAAAAAATAGACAATGTTTGACTTAGATGAAATCTACAGTGTTTCCAGCTTTTTATCACTGTGCAATAAAACCGTTGAAAACAATATTCCAACTTGCTGGCTTCAAGGTGAGATTTCTAATTTAGCACGCCCTGCTTCAGGACATTGGTATTTTTCACTTAAGGACAATCGTGGTCAAGTGCGTTGTGCGCTATTTCGCCTTAATCAGCGAAATATTAAATTCACACCTGAAAATGGCATGGAAGTGTTGGTGCGTGCAGCGCCAACACTCTACGAAGCACGTGGTGATTTCCAATTAATCATTCAGCATATTGAACCTATTGGTGCTGGAAACCTTAATCTTGCCTTTGAACAGCTAAAAAGTCAATTATCTAAAGAGGGTCTGTTTGATTCGATTCATAAAAAGCCACTACCAACAATAGTTAACACCATTGGTGTTATTTCTTCTTCAACAGGTGCGGTGATACAGGACATTATTAGAGTTTTGCATAAGCGCTACCCTTTTGCTGAAATATTATTATTTGACTCTGTAGTCCAGGGCGAAGGCTCAGAAATTAAGCTAGCTCAGGCTATTGAAGCAGCCGATCAATCAAATCGATGTGACGTGTTAATTTTGGCGCGTGGTGGTGGCTCATTAGAAGATTTATGGGCATTTAATGAAGAATCCTTAGCGCGCGTTATCTTTGCTACTAATACGCCCATTATTAGCGCCATTGGTCATGAAACTGATACCACCATTGCTGACTTTGTAGCTGATGTGCGTGCACCAACACCAAGTGCTGCAGCCATGCTGGCCACGCCGGATCGATTAGAGATATTATCAAGTCTTGATAAGTTAACTGGATTATTACAACAGCATGCACGTCAATATCAACAACACCAGCAAGCACAGCTTGATCTGCTAAAGCTTAGAATCCCAACACCAACCAAAACCATTAACTACTTATCTCAACAATTGGACTATTTATCACATAGATTAACCACAAGTGCAATAAGTCGAGTTAGTAATGATGAATCAAGGTTAAGCACTTTATACGCTACTTTAAAACAGCACTCTCCTAAAGAGCATATTCGTCATTCGATTGAGTTAAACAAACTATCTGTTCATCAACTCAATCAACAAATCAATAAGACCATCAGTGATAATACTAACATCCTAGATTCACTTAAAAATCGACTAAAAAACTCAAGCGTACAAATGGTTGATCGCTATAAAAATGCATTGTCAATTCATGCCAATACATTAAACCTTTTGTCACCTCTAAGCACGCTTTCAAGAGGCTACAGCATTACTACAGATGTTGAAAACAAAGTGTTATCATCCATTGAAAATATTGACAAAAATCAAATGATTAGCACTCGACTTAGTAGTGGCATCATTCATTCCAAGGTGGTAAAAATTGAAAAAAATTAACTTAATAACGTTGTTGTTATTACCATTTTCTGCGCTAGCTACTCTTAACGTCAATAATACTGCTATTCCAGGTGGCATTGCAGTGGTTGATTTTTATACAAACCATGCCAACCCAAAAGCTTTTTATAGTAATGTTCCAGTCTATCTACAGCGCAAGAAAGACTCACATTGGCAAGCCCTAGTTGGTATTCCACTATTAGCAAAAACAGGGGGTAAACAATTAATTATTAAAGATTTTTCTGAACGAAAAATAGCTTTTAATGTTATGCCTCATGGTTATAAAGAACAACATATCACCTTGACTGGAAAGAACAAAAAATATGTCAATCCAAACCTTGCGCACATGGATAGAATCACTCGAGAGCGTCCAATTTTAGCTGTAGCACGCAATACTTTTTCTACTCAAGTATTTAACAATTCTAGTTTTATCCGTCCTGTTTCTGGCGTCACAACCAGCCCTTTTGGATTTAAACGATTCTACAATGGTCAGGCTCGACGTCCACATACTGGATTAGACTATGCAGGAAAAACTGGTACACCCATAAAGGCTACTGCAGCCGGAAAGGTAATCATTAGTGATGAATTTTTCTTCAATGGCAATGCAGTTTTTATTGACCATGGACAAGGGTTAATCAGTGTCTATATTCACATGAATGAACGCTTAGTTAAGCCTGGACAAATAATCAATCAAGGTGATATTATTGGCACAATTGGGCAGACTGGAAGAGCAACAGGCCCACACCTTCACTTTGGCATCTATCTTAACAAAACTGTCATTAATCCAAACATTCTAATCAAGGACACACCAAAATCATGACCTCCAATGTTTCTTTATTGCGCCGATTGGGTGCTGTTTTTTACGATATATGTTTAGCCTTTTCGTTAATATTTTTTGTCGGTATCGTTGTTAATGCTTTTATCGGTGAAATAGGTGACGCCTTTTTCTATCTAATCACCCTTCCAGGTGTTTACTTGTATTTTGTTGTTTCATGGGTTAAAGGGCGTCAAACAATTGGCATGAAGGCTTGGAAATTCCAAGTCGTTCAACACAATCAAAAAAATATCACCTATCAACAGGCGTTTATCCGATCTAGCCTTGGGTTTGTTTCTTTTATGCTGTTCGGGCTTGGATTTCTGTACCAACTATTTAATAAAGATAAGCTTTCATGGCACGATAAAATTTCAAATACACTATTGATAAAAAATTAACCTCGATCAATAATTAAAAAAAACCTGTGCTATAATATTAACATTATAAAACACTCTTGGAAATAGGTATGAGCGCTACAGACAACAGCACTAAAAAAGGTCATATATTAATGGTAAGCACTATGGCTGTTACCCTTATAGCACCACTCGCTCTAATCATCCTTTCTTATATTGGTGCAGTTTCTGGCACTGCTGAATATGTCGCAGCATTTGGCGTGATTGCCTCAACAATCTATATTATTGGTGGCTCTATTTGGATGTTTTCTCAAGATGCTACAGATGGAAAAAATCTTGCTGATGGCTAATTAATAGCTTGAACATTAAATCTCATTTACGCCCAGTCATTGGGCTTATAAAAAAGCCAAATAATTTATTTGGCTTTTTTTATCGCCATTGGTTTAGTCTTGTATTGATTGTAATTCTGATTACTTTATTTCGTCAAAATTTTATTAGTAATAATTTTCCATTTGATATTTACGATAAGCAAAATTTACTTATACAAAGCATTGCTGACAACAGACAACTTGAGCAAGAAAATATACAACTCAAACTAGAATCAGCCGCCAAATCTGATGATAAATTAGAAATCTTAGAATCTATGGCAAGGCAAAAATTTGGATTGATTAAATCGGGCGAAAGATACTATCAATTTAACATTTCTGAGCAAAATCAATAACATTATCACTCTTCATTTTTAGCACTTGCTAAGTTTACTTTTGCTTGGGTATAATAAAAACAATCTATCTAATTATTAAGTCTTATGTCGACCGATCAATGCTATCTTATTGTTCCTGCTAGTGGCATTGGATCACGCATGAATGCAGGCATTCCTAAGCAATATTTAATGCTTGATAATGGTTTAAATATACTTGATCAAACTTTAAAAGCACTACTTAGTATTGATCAAATTAAAGGTTTTGTTGTTGCGCTAGCAGAGCATGATATGCATTTTAAAGAATCTCAGTTTGCCCACCATACCAAGCTTTTAGCACTTGCCACAGGCGGTGAGCAACGTTACCATTCTGTGATCAATGCTCTACACACCTTAAAACCTTTTGTAAAAGATTCTGACTGGATTTTAGTGCATGATGCTGCGCGCCCTTGTATTGATCCTGCCGATGTTATTAAGTTAATCAACCAGCTTAAACACAACTCTGTCGGGGGATTGTTGGCAACTAAAGTTGTAGACACTATTAAGAAAGCCGATAAAAATCTTACAATTGCAACTATTGATCGAAGCACTCTATGGCAAGCGCAAACGCCGCAAATGTATCGATTTGATGTACTGTTAAACGCCTTAACCTCAGCATGTGATGACAAGATCAATATAACCGATGAAGCTAGTGCGATTGAACATATGGGCATGCAATCGCTACTGGTTGAATCATCTAAGCGTAACCTTAAAATAACCAATCCAGAAGATCTAGCATTGGCAAACTTTTACTTAACTAACCAGCTAACATGAAATTTAAAACCGGCCTAGGGCAAGATTCACATGCTTTTGAAGATAATAACAAGCCGTTATTATTAGCAGGGATTGATTTTGATTTTAATCAAGGCTTAAGAGCAAATAGCGATGGCGATGTATTGTTACATGCGCTGACTAATGCAATATCGTCAATAACTGGTGTTAATATACTCGGCATTAAGGCGGATGAATTATGTCAGCAAGGCGTTACTGATAGTAGTGAATATTTAAAACTAACCTTACTCAACTTACACAACTGGGATATACAGCATGTTGCTATTTCTATTGAATGTTTAATGCCAAAAATCTCACCAAAAATTAATGAGATGAAAGCCAATTTGGCCAAATTATTAAATATTTCCACTGCGGATATTGGTATTACTGCCACTACGGGTGAAGGTCTTACTTCTTTTGGTAGAGGTGAAGGTATTCAAGTTTTATGCATTGTTAGCGTCACCCAATCATGAAAAACTTAAGACAGATTTCTAAGTCTAGAATCAATAAAATACATTTTGTTGGTATTGGCGGCTCTGGCATGAGTGGCATTGCCGAAGTTCTACATAACCTAGGCTATCAAATTTCTGGCTCAGATATTAATCAAAATAGCATTACCAAAAGACTATCCGATATGGGCTGCAAGATCAGTCAAGGACACCATCAAGATAATATTGATCAAGCTCAAGCTGTGGTCATTTCAAGTGCTATTGATTCACTTAATGTTGAACTCGTTAAAGCTAAACAATTACATCTTCCGATTGTCCCTAGAGCTGAAATGTTGGCAGAAATCATGCGTTTTAGATTTGGAATTGCTGTGTCAGGTACCCATGGAAAAACCACCACTACCAGTATTATTACGCATATTCTCAATCAAGCAAATCTTGATCCAACTTATATTATTGGTGGTATTTTAAATTCAAATGGCATTAATGCAAAACTTGGTGAAAGTGATTATTTAGTTGCTGAAGCAGATGAATCGGATGCATCCTTTCTACACTTACAACCCATGCTTAGCGTAATTACTAATGTTGATGAAGATCACATGTCTACCTATGGAAATGACTATCAACAATTGAAAGATGCTTTTGTTAGCTTTGCTTCTAATCTGCCTTTTTATGGCGCATGTATTCTTTGTACAGATGATACTGGGGTAAAAGATATTGTAGATGATATTCACCGCCCTATTGTTAGCTATGGTTTCAATTCAGAGGCTGACATACGTGCCACTAATGTCAAGCAAGCAGGAATGCAAATGCATTTTGATGTTGCTTGCTCGCACAATAAAGACAAATATAAAAAGTCTTTTCACATTCAATTAAATCTAATTGGTCGGCATAATATTCTGAATACTCTGGCTGCAATTGGAATTTGCTGTGAACTTGACATTGAGGTTGAGATCATTCAATCAGCACTAAATGAATTTTCAGGTGTTGCCAGAAGACTTGATTATCATCAGCAATTAACTATTAACAAACAATCAGTTGAGCTCTTTGATGATTATGGCCACCACCCAGTTGAAGTAAGCGCCATTTTCAACTCATTAAAAAACACCTATCCGGATAAGCGTTTGGTGGTTATTTTTCAGCCACATCGATATTCTCGAACTCGAGATCTTTTCGATGACTTTGCCCGAGTCTTGTCAACAGCAGATAGTTTAATTTTATTGGACATCTACCCTGCGAGTGAACAACCTATTGCCCAAATTAGCAGCTCAACATTGGCAGAAGCTATTAGAAAAAGATCAACTCTAAATCCAGTTGTCATTAAAAATACACAAGAAGTGTTGAGTGTTCTGCCAAACTTGATTAATAAAAATGATGTACTGTTAACTTTAGGTGCAGGTGACATCCATGCATTGCCAAGCTTATTGAAAGCACATTACCATTAAAAAATACAATATGCTAAAGCACAATGAGCCTATGGCCTTACACTGCTCTTTACGGGCCGGAGGTTTAGCTCAAGATTTTTACACGCCTGAAAGTGTTAGCAAGCTTGTTGATTTTCTAAAACAAAATGTACAGCCTGTTTTGTTTATTGGATTAGGTAGCAATCTGTTGATTCGAGATCAAGGCTTTAAAGGTGTTGTGATTAAACTCACCCTGCTTAAATCTATTAGTCTTGATAAGACTAAAATCACAGTAGATTCAGGGGTGACGTTAGCAAAATTATCTAGATTTTTATTGGCAAACAAGCTTTATGGTGGTGAGTTTTTAAGCGCCATTCCAGGTACGATTGGTGGTGCTTTAGCAATGAATGCTGGTGCTTTTGGCGCTGAATTTTGGCAGTTTGTTAATAGCGTAACAACCATCAATAATTCAGGAGAAGTATTTCAGCGTTATGTTGAGGATTTTGATATAGGCTATCGAAGTGTCAAACCTAACCATAAAGATGAATACTTTATTTCCGCAAAGTTAAGCTTTAGCAGCAAACTGTCTAATCAAAATATTCAAGACTTATTAGATAAAAGAAATACCTCACAGCCAATTGGACTACCTAGTTGCGGCAGTGTTTTTAAAAATCCAATTAACTTATATGCTGCTCAGTTAATTGAACAAGCTGGACTTAAAGGATTTTGCATTGGTGGTGCTTGCATCTCTAGTAAACATGCTAATTTTATTATCAACAATAACAAGGCAAGTGCTAATGACATTGAAAATTTAATTTTACACATTCAACAAGCCGTAAAATTAAACTCAAATATTGACTTAGAAACTGAGCTTAAAATTATATGATTGCTGTATTAATGGGTGGTAATTCTGCTGAACGAGAAGTCTCCCTAGTAAGTGGCGAAGCAGTTTATCAATCCCTGATAAGACAAGAAATTGAATGTTTTAAATTTGATTGGAAAGGTGATAATTTAGCTAAGCTTTGGGATGAAACATTTGATCTAGCCTTTATCATCCTTCATGGTCGTGGTGGTGAAGATGGTTATATTCAAATGCAGCTTGAGAAGCGAAATATTGCCTATACAGGGTCTAACTCTCAGTCAAGCGCCAATGGCATGAATAAACACCTAAGCAAGAAAATTTGGAAAAATTCAGAGCTTCCTTTAGCATCTTCTATCTTGGTTGATCGAAAGGATATTGTGCCTGATATAAATTTTGCACTACCTTGGGCAGTAAAACCCGTTTGTGAAGGTTCTAGTATCGGCATTAGCAAGGTCGCTCAAATTCAAGACTTAGGCCAAGCACTAGAATTGGCTTGGCAATATGATGATCAAGTTTTGGTTGAACAGTGGATAGAAGGCGATGAATATACAGTGGCAATCCTAGGCGATAAAGCCCTGTCTGTTATTAAAATTGTGAGTGATCAAGATTTTTATAACTATGACTCTAAATACCACTCCAATACCACTCAATATCTTTGCCCTTGTGGCTTGAGTAGCTCGCAAGAATTACACATACAAGCGTTAGCACTCAAGGCTTTTGATTCTATTGGGGCGCACGGATGGGGGCGCATTGACTTTATTGTCGATAAAAAAAATAAGCCTTATTTATTAGAAATCAACACCGTACCAGGCATGACTTCTCATTCTCTCGTACCAATGGCAGCAAAAGCTAATGAGATAAGTTTTGATCAGCTGATCAAGTGTATTATTAATGAAATTTAAGAAAAAAAATAAACGTAAACTTTCCATTGCTCAGCATCTAAAGCGCTGGATCAAGCCTTTGCTATTACTATTAGTGCTTTTAGTAATTAGCTGGAATATCTATCAATACAATCCAAGCGAATTATTAAAAGTATCTGTTAACTGGACAATTGATCGCACTCATTTAGTTGATAAACTCAGTTTAGAAAAGAAAATAGAACCTTTGGCTAATGAATTTCATCAGCTGGATTTACATGATATCAAACATGAATTAGAGCTTCACCCTTGGGTACTGGAAGCGCAAGTAAAACGCTTATTTTTAGATGCGATTGATATTAATATTATCACTCATGAAATCGCCACTCATTGGCAAAATATTGCCTGCGAACAAGACCAATCAAAAGATAATTGTCAGGGGTATGTCACCACAACAGGGTTGATTATTACACCAAAAAATTTGTTTTATCATCAACAAGAAGAAGAATCCAGCAATGCTATCGAACTTCACTCCATTTATGATTTAAGCAAAAATGACTCACTGCTGAATGAATATCAAGCTTATCAACAAATTTTAACCAAAATGAAAATCGAAAAATTCGTGAAAAGCAACATTGATAGCTTAAGCATAAAGCCAAATATTACAGTTATATTAGGTTACAACCAACAACAACAGCGTTTGGAAAATTTTATTAAAATCTATGCCAAGTTAAGAAAGAAAGTTCCACTAAAGAAACTTAATAAGGCCACTTACGATATGCGCTACTCAAAAGGATTTACACTGAAGTATCAGTAGAAATCAATTGATAGCACATGGCTAAATTCACCAAACTCCAATAAAATACAATCACTTTTACCGCCCATACAAAGAAATCAGGCAGGCCAATGGCGCCAAATGAAAATGTTGCAATCATGCCAATTAGTGCAGGAATAATAGCTTGTAATAAAAACAAATTAGCCTGGGTTACAAAATTTAAATTCCACTTATATTTTGAAGGTTGTTGAATAGCAATATTTACAAAATTCAATGTAATTGGAATAATCAGAAAGTAAGCAATTAATTGTAAAAAACCAAGCCCGGTTAACATAACAGGGATTGTCGTTACAAAACCAACAACCAAAGTTAAACCAATAAACCGACCTATCTGACTAAGGTTGAAAACAGGTGTTTTAATCGAAACACTTTGATCACCCATGATTACCAAACGATACATATTAATCGATAAACTCAAATAGCCATATAAAAACAACACCAAGTAAAGTAGCATACTTTCTGGCAATACAACATCAGTTACTTGGTTACCTTGAAATACCGTCTCCATCAATTCAAACATCTGCGGCAAAATAAATAAAAATGGTAGTGACACCAAGATGGGTAGAATTGAGATTTCAACAATCTTTTTCCAATGGGTTAAAGCAAAAGCAAAGCTTGCTAAAATTATTTTATTAATAGGAAGTATATTCATAAGGTTTATTTCATATTTGTATTCATTATATTAACCATAATGGTTAATTTTTGTCCGGGCTGCAATGGCTTATTGGCTAATTGATTCCATTGCTTAATTTGCAAAACAGTAACGCCAAACTTAGTAGCAATCACAGACAAATTATCGCCATTTTTAACTCGGTAAGAGACTTTTCTATCAATATTAATACCCAATGTCGTTATCAAGGACAAATCTTTTTTTGCAATTGATTTAGACTGCCATATAAGCAATTTCTTGCCAAGCTTTAAAGGTTCTGAGCGCTTCAGATGATTCCATTTAATCAAACTATTGATAGTTACCTTGTATTTTCTAGCAATTAACCATAAGCTATCACCAGAAACAATTGTATGAATGACTTTACGGTCTGATTTCCTAGAATCTAGTCGTGATTTTTCACGTTGAGATTCAGACAATGAATACTCATCACTATGCTTTTGCGCAATGGGAACAATTAAATAATCACCTGCCTTTATCATATGACCATCAAGATGATTAACACTGGCTATTTGACTAATAATTGTCGCATGCTTTCTTGCAATTAAACTCAAACTATCTCCAGGTTTTACTTGATAGCGAACCCATTTAAGCTTATCAATATTGGGATTATTTTGCATAGCTCGTTTAAATAATGCCATATTGTTATTTGGTAAAAGCAATGTGTAAGATTCGTTGCTTGGTGTTGCCCAGCGCTTTAAACCTGGGTTCAAAGTATACAGCTCTTCTATTTCTAGCTCAGACCACTCAGCAATTAACGCAAGATCAAACTGACTTGTAAGCTTAATTGATTGTATGGAGGGTTGATTAATTACAGGTGTAATCGTTTGACTGTATTTTTCTGGATGTCGAATTAATTCAGTAACCGCTAAGAGTCTTGGTACGTAGCCTTTGGTTTCTTTTGGCAGTTTAAGATGCCAGAAATCTGTTGGCTTACCTTGGGCTCTGTTTGCTTTAATCGCTCTTTGCACACGGCCAGGACCAGAGTTGTAGGCAGCAATTGCAAGCAACCAATCACCTTTAAATAACTTTTTTAAATTTTTAAGATACTTAACAGCCGCCTTGGTTGATGCCAAAACATCTCGACGTCCGTCATACCACCAATTATCCTTCAAGCCGTAAAGCTTTCCTGTTGAAGGAATAAATTGCCATAGGCCTGATGCCGTTCCGTGCGAATATGAAAAAGGATAATATGCTGATTCAACAATAGGAAGTAAGGCGATTTCCAGCGGCAATCCTGCACGCTCAACCTCTTGAGTGACCAAATACAAATACGGTTCAGCTCGCTTAGTGATGCGAGTTAAATAATCAGGGTGCTTCTTAAACCAATCAATATGCCAATATAGCTGACTGTCATTCTCAGCAGTTAATGTTGATCGGTTAACAATATAACGCCAAAGATCCTTTTCAACAATAGGCTGGGGGTTTATCGATGATAATTCTGGAAGGTTAGTTTTTTTTACTTGAAGAGGTTTAACATCACTTTGACTACTACAAGCGCCTAGCAATAAAAAAACAGAGAAAAATAATTGTTTAGAAAACCTTAAGATTTAGATCCGCCTGAACACTGAGGAGAGGCTGGCGCACCACCCTTTGCCGCCCACTCATCTTTTGTATAAGTATGCATCGCCAATGCGTGAATATGACCCAGCTCCTCTTTGAATAGCTGGTTAATAAAACGATGTCTTGTGATTAACGCTAAATCATTGAAATAATCACTCACAACAATCAACTTAAAATGCGACTCAGTAGCAGGGCCAGAATGATTAGCAGATTCATTTAACACCTCCAAGTAACTTGGTGATAAAGCTACCTCAAGTTGCTCTGTTAAATGCTGTTGCATTGATGGTGATTCATTCATGATTCGCCCACTTGGTAAGAAAAATCAAAACTATCATTATAAAAATTATTTTCAAACATGCCTTTTTTTACAAAAGTGTTGGCGGCTGATCTTACCATTTGAGGCGGACCACATGCATACACTTCATAATTCGTTAGTGTTTTAAAATCAGCTAAAACTGCCTCGTGAACAAAACCTGTACGTCCTTTCCATGAATCGTCAGGCATTGATAGTACTGGCGTAAAATTAATATTATCAAATTTTTCAGCCCATTCATTTGGTAAGCTCATGTATAAATCTTGCTCGCTTCTAGCGCCCCAATAGATATGGATTTTTCTTTGACTGCCAGACTCAAGCGCATGCTCAACCATCGCTTTAACCGGGCCAAAACCTGTGCCACCCGCCACCATGATCATAGGTTTATCGCCACTCTCTCTTAAATAAAAACTACCTTTAGGGCCTTCAATTTTTAATAAAGATTTTTCTTCTAATTCATTAAATACAAAATTGGTAAATTTACCACCCGAGATCAAACGAACGTGAAGCTCAATAAAACCTGTGTTGTGTGGTGCATTAGCAATTGAAAAAGCTCTAGGCTCAAAATCAGGATGAATCAAGTCAATATATTGACCTGCTAAATACTGCATTGACTCACTGCTAGGAATTTTCAAGACAACTTTGGCGACATCTCCATTTAAGTGCTCAATTTTAGTTACTTTGCAAGGTAGCGTCTTAACCTCTATGTCAGCAACGCTTTCTAATTCTGTCACAACAATTGATAAGTCTGTTTTTGCCTGACACTTGCATGGGAGAATCATATTATCAGCAATCTCCTCAGTACTTAAACCAGGTGGGACGCCTTCTTCATAGCTAACTTCACCCTCGATTAAGGTAGCCTTGCATTTACCACAAAAACCATTTCGGCAGCCGTACGGAAAGCCGATGCCATTACTCATGGCGCCATCCAAGATGGTTTCACCTTTTTCTATTTTAAACTGGCTGCCGGTTACTTGATTTTCTACTGTAAACATGTATTTATTTTCTAACTATTTTGAATGCTGACATTATAATCTAGGTAGTTATGATAAATGCTTACTAATACAAGGATCTTTGTGCAAAACCCTCCTGACAATACTGTACTTTTTTTAATGGGCCCTACCGCCTCAGGAAAGACGGATTTAGCTATCAATATAAGCAAACACCTTAACGCTAGATTGATCAGTGTTGATTCTGCTTTAATTTATAAAAATATGAATATTGGCACAGCAAAGCCTGATACTCAAACGTTGCTGGATCATCCGCATCATTTGATTGATATTTGTAAGCCTAGCGAAACCTACTCAGCACGTGACTTTACCATTGATGC
>CAJVCJ010000022.1 GCA_910595855.1 Candidatus Thioglobus vulcanius
CTCTATTGCGGAATTACCAATGATATGGTTAGGCGTTTACGCCAGCATAATGGTGAGATCCAGGGTGGGGCAAAATATACGCGTGCAAATTCACCGTGTGAATTGGTTTATCAAGAAAAATCTGAAAATAGGGCTAGCGCATCCAAGCGTGAATACGAGATTAAAAAAATGGATAAAAATACCAAATTATTATTAATTAAATCAGTATGAATGATTATCAAAAAATTTCGTGCGAGGATCATAGTATCTATGAACTGGTTATTATGCGTGGTTATTCCATGCGTGTTGAAATTGATGGTAGGGTGGTTAGGATCAAGCCTACTGATATCTCAACCAAAAATGGCGCTGAATTTCTAACTTTTACAGGTGAAGATAGCAAAACTCAAGAAATTAGAGCTGATCTAGTTAGTATTCAAAAATAAACACTAGATTATTTGAATAATGTTACAATATTCAAATGACATTAAAAACCCAACAACACGGCGGCGCAAGAACGGGTGCTGGCCGCAAGGTAAATTCTGGAAAATTCAAGGAAGACACTAAGGTGATGCGTATACCTAGTAGTCTGGTTGATCGTGTTAAATCAACGTTAGAGCTTTATAAATCTCAGTTAAAAGCTGATGTTCGGGTTCAAATTCCAGCTTACGATGCTTCTAGTGTATTACTGCCAATTTTTACCTCACGCGTACAAGCAGGTTTTCCTTCGCCAGCAGACGATCATTTAGAAGATACATTAGATCTTAATAAGCATCTTATCCAACACCAAGAAGCGACATTTTTTGTCAGAGCTCAAGGCGACTCAATGTTAGGTGCGGGGATTCATCAAGGAGATATATTGATTGTTGATAAGGCGCTTGTTGCCAAAAGTGGACGTATTGTGATTGCCGTTATTGATGGAGAGTTTACGGTTAAACGACTTCATAAATACAAAGGGGTGATTACCTTAAAAGCTGAAAACCCAGAGTTTAAAGATATCTTGATTAAAGAGGGTAGCGAGTTGATTATCTGGGGTGTGGTGACTTCTGTTATCCATCAGTACCTTTAACCAATGGCTAAATTTGCACTGGTTGATTGTAATAATTTTTACGCTTCTTGTGAGCGTGTTTTTGAGCCAAAATTAGAGCATAAGGCCATCGTTGTATTGAGTAATAATGATGGATGTATTATTGCTAGATCAAATGAAGCTAAAGCTTTTGGTATAAAAATGGGTGAGCCGTATTTCAAAGTTAAAGAGCTGCTTAATGACAAATCAATAGTGGTTAAATCGTCAAACTACCCGTTGTACGGAGACATGTCATCCAGGGTTATGAAGATAATTTCTCAGTATTCTCCTGTGCAAGAGGTGTATTCAATTGATGAGAGTTTTATTGATTTGTCTGGATTTTCAATGAACTTAAACAGCTACATGCAAACACTCAAACAACAAGTCAAAACATGGACTGGAATTCCTGTTTGCGTTGGTTTGGGTAGCACCAAATTAAGGGCAAAGTTGGCCAATCATATTGCAAAAATTTACCCTAGATTTGACGGTGTATTTGATATTGATAAATTATCAGAACACAGATTTGAAAAGCTACTGCACTCTCTTGAAGTGAAAGAACTTTGGGGTATTGGAAAGAAGAGTGCCGATAGGTTAAATAGGGTCAATATCAATACGGCGCTAGATTTCTATCAGGCAGATATTGGAATTATTGAAACCCTGTTGGGTGTTAATGGTAAGCGTCTATATAGAGAATTGTATGGCCACTCTTGCTTGCAAATAGAGCAAATATCACCTCCAAGAAGGCAGATTGTATCTTCTCGTTCGTTTGGTTCTGAGCTTAGTGATTATCAGGATGTTAATCAAGCATTAAGCACTTTAGCAAGGCAAGCTGTTATTAAGATGAAGAGACAATCTCTTGCAACTACCTCGGTTAGTGTTTTTATACAAACCAACCCCTTTAGTCGATACTCTTCTTGTATTAGCTTATCAAAAACAATTGGCATGAGTGTGCCTGTTAGTGATGAGTCGATTTTAATTCCACTGGTGTCGAAAACCCTTGAGAAGATGTATGAATCTGGCTATCAGTTTTATAAGGGAGGTGTTATGTTGAGTAATTTAACACCTGATAAATCACAACAAGATTTATTCACTCAGGAAAGTAAAACATCTAAATTTTATTCCCAACATCCCTATGGAAATTTAATACAATATGCAAGTGAATTGGGTAATAATAAATGGCGTTCAAAAGCAGATTTCATCTCTGATAGATACACGACAAATTGGAATGAGCTGCTTAGCATCTAACACTACAGAGTAACAATGAAAACACAGAAAAATTTAGACAAAAGTTTAGCGCTAATACAGCAATATATTGAAACCGATCAAGCTCAAGAGTTATTGCTTTTGGAGCTGCTTAAGAGTGCAGATAAGTTGGATGAAGTCGCAAAACAATCTTGTATTGAAATGGTTCACAAGTTGGGCGGACCATGTAACCACTATTTTGATTTAACCGATGCTATTAATGGGGATGACTAAACTACACTTTTTTAAATAAGAAGTAATTAAAGTGTTGAGTCATGCCATTTGGATGTGGATGAGCTTCAGAAGTAGAATTTATCAATTTAAACTGATCACCTAATAATTGAGTGATTTTACTAACATCGTATTGAACAATATTTAGTTCAGAGCATTGCTTAGGGCCTTCTGGAGAGAAAGTCGCTAGTAAAAAAAATCCATCTTTTTCAAGATATTTTTCAAGTTTTTTAATATAAGTTTGTTGATCATTTGGATCGGTTAAAAAATGAAATACTGCACGATCATGCCAAAGTTTGAATGTGGTTTTTGATTCAAAATCTAGAATATTTTCATTGTAAAAATTAAGCTTTCCATGATACGACTTAAGTCGCTCTTTGCAAGCATTTAACGCTGTGGTTGAAAGCTCTAGTAAGCTAAGATTATCAAAGCCTTTCTTTAGTAGGTTATCAGCCAAAATAGACACGCCACAGCCCACATCAATAATGGCATCATCTTGCTTGACGCTCTCAGTAATCCAGTCATAAGAGATGGTTGAGCGCGCTTGAAACCAGCTTACTTTTTCGTGATCTTTGGTTTTGTAAACCTCATCCCAATGCGTAAATTTACTTGTCATGAATTAGGTGTTTATAATGAATGAATATTTTGAATTATAGGCTATTACATGAGAATTCTACATACAATGTTGCGAGTTGGAGATTTGGACAAATCAATTGCTTTTTATACACAAGTTTTGGGCATGGAATTGTTACGTCAAAAGGACTACCCCAAGGGGAAATTTACTTTAGCTTTTTTGGGTTACGGCCCCGAAGCAGAGCATCCAGCAATAGAACTAACCCATAATTGGGGTGAGAATAATTATGAAATTGGTAATGGTTTTGGCCATATCGCTATTAATGTTGATGATGTTTATAAAGCCGTTGAAAGAGCTAAAGAACAAGGTGCTAAAGTAATTAGAGAGGCAGGCCCTATGAGTGCGGGTACAACGATCGTAGGGTTTTTAAAAGATCCTGATGGTTATGAGATAGAATTGCTATCTAAAAAGTTTTAGTTGTCATTTTTATACAATGCTAGAAAGGTTTTGCCTTGGTAGAAAAATATTTAATCATAGCTTTTTCGCCCCGATAGGGCATGGGCAATAGTATTAATATCTGCATATTCTAGCTCGCCACCAATAGGTATGCCATGTGCAATACGAGTAATTTTTACATCGAATTGCTTGGCCATGTTACTAATATAGTGCGCTGTTACTTCGCCTTCAACAGTGGCATTAGTGGCAAGAATAATTTCAGATACAGAGTCATTCGAGAGTTTTTGTTCTAGGTCGTCTAGACCAAGCTCGCTAGCGCCAATGCCATCGATTGGAGACAAATAACCACTCAATACGAAATACATACCCCTGTACACACCACTTTGCTCAATAGCGTGAATATCTGCTGGAGTTTCAACAATACAAACTTGAGAGTTGTCACGCGTCGTGTTGGCACAAATATTGCAAATTTCCTTCTCGCTCAACGTTCTACAAGAATGACAATTCTGAACATGCTCCATCGCATCAACCAACGCTTTGGCAAGCTCGAATCCACCGTTACGATTACGCTCAAGCAGATGATAGACAAAGCGCTGGGCTGTCTTACTGCCGACACCAGGCAATGCACAAAAGGCTTTGTTAAGGGATTCAATCATGGTTATTTAAAATGGTAAATTCATGCCACCAGGTAAACTCATGCCACCGGTAACACCTTTCATTTTGGTGGCTGACATGTCAGAGATTTGCTTGGTCGCATCATTCATAGCAGTTAAGATTAAATCCTCTAGCATATCTTTATCATCCATTGCCGCATCATCAATTTTGATATGAGTTGCTATATGTTCGCCATTAATACTGATTTCAACTACGCCACCAGCCGCCTTACCCGTTGCATTAAGTAATTTAATCTCATCTTGAGCTTTTTGCATATTATCTTGCATTTGCTGGGCTTTTTTCATCATGCCAGCCATTCCACCTTTGAACATAAATTACTCCGTAGTTAGTGTTTGGTTATTTCGCGAATTGAATTGACATCAACTCTTGCGTTGAAAGTTTTTTCTAATTTTTGCACAATCTCATCGCTTAAAAATTCCTGCTGAATGGTAGCTAAATATTGATTTTTTGCCTGAGTTTCTTTTTGTGCAAGTGTTTGCTCTGCTGACTTATCAAGATTGACTACTAAGGTTAATTCAGTATAGATAACCCTTAGGCTTTCTAATATACTTTTTTGCACATGCTCACTTAATAAATTGGCAAACTGAGTGTCGAGTGTTAGCGTTAGTGTGTTGTTTATTAATGAGTCAAATACAGTATTTTTAATTAACATCTTTGCCCCACCCACAAAACTGATCGACAGAATGAGCGCCTCCCATTCTTGTTGATTGGCAAGTGTTAGTTGGGTGTTTTGGACTGGTTGTGTGACCTCTTCAACCTTGGGCTGTTGCACTTGAATTGGAGTTTTAGGAGTTTCTTTGCTTGGGTTTTGCTGCGGCCTAGGTGTGATTTTTAGAGTTTTTTTTTCAGTAGGTGGCGTGTTGTTTAGTTCACTATGAAATGCCAACATTCTAAGTAACGTCATCTCAAAGCCAATTTGCTCACTTGGCGATAATGACATATCCTTAACACCATTAATAGCCATCTGATAAAAGATCTGTAAATCTTGATTACTGATGTTATCAGCCAACTCTTGAATATCAGATTCAACATCATCTTTAATAATTTGCGCCAATGATATTTGATGAAATAACGAGCTTAGATCTTTAAGGGCGTTGGTTAGATTTTCACCCCGATGGGAGAGGTTTCTAATAAATTCAATCACCGATTTTGCATCTTGATTAAACAGGTGTTTAGCCAAAGTGATAATATCATCATGATGCACTAGGCCAAGCATGGCTTTGATATCTTTGCTAGTTACCGTGCCTTTGCCATAAGAGATAGATTGATCAAGCAGACTAAGCGCATCACGCATTGAACCATTGCCAAATTTAGCAATCTGACTTAATGCAGGCTCTTCATAACTCAAGCCCTCAGTATCCATAATAAACTTAAGCTGACCTAGAATCTCTTCGTGTGTAAGCTGCTGTAAAGTAAACTGCAGGCAACGCGATAACACTGTTATCGGTAACTTTTGCGGATCAGTTGTTGCTAGTAAAAATTTTACATGCTCAGGTGGCTCTTCAAGCGTTTTAAGTAGAGCGTTAAAACTACTTTTTGAGAGCATATGAACTTCATCAATCAAGTAGATTTTGTAGCGATTTTTAGTCGGCATGTACTGTGCATTTTCCAGCAGTTCACGCATGTTATCAACACCTGTATGTGACGCTGCATCGAGCTCAATTAGATCAACTGATTGGCCTTTGTCAATCTCAATACAAGTAGCACATGTGCCACAAGGTGTTGAGCTTACACCAACTTCACAATTGATAGATTTAGCAAAGATACGTGCAATGGTAGTTTTACCGACACCACGTGTTCCAGTAAATAAGAAGCCGTGATGTAGGCTGTTTGCGTCAAGCGCGTTGACTAGGGTCTTTTTAGCATGAGTTTGCCCAACCAATTCGCCAAACGTATGCGGGCGATATTTGCGTGCTAGGACTTGATAATGGTCACTCATACTAAAAGATATAATTTAAAAGTGGCAGCACCTAGAATAACATCCAACACATGAAAAAACTACTACCGTTGCTTCCTTCCGGATCTGGCGGGGTTTGTAATCATTCATTGAAGGCGCACCCTAAGCGCTACCAAAATTTATTTTACGCGAATTGAGTGCTGAAATTTTTCAATTATTTCAATCATTAAAATAAAAAAATAGCAAATAATGAAAATGACATATTAAATCAAATTGGCATGTTAATTTTTGAATTTATTTTGTATAAAGCCCGTTAAAACGACTTTAAATAGCTTTTTTTTTGAGAAAAGCATTGTTAGCAGGCTTAATAAGCAATGGAATGAGGATTTACAGTTTTATTTTTAAAGAATTTTAGAATTTTTACGAATGAATGGTTTTTTAGGTGTTATTAGCCTTTTCTAAGCGCTCAGGCGTGCCAATATCTTGCCAATAGCCTTGATGATGTTCGCCACTGAGTTGATTGTTATCAATTGCTTCTTTTAGCAAAGGATAAAGCGCTAGCTTGCCTTGGACTTGTAGGTGATTTTTGAAAAAATCAGGATGATATATACCAATGCCTGAAAAAGTTAAGCTTTTATCTTTTATCAGTGTAATTCTTTGATTATCTATAAGAGTGAAATCACCTTCTGGATTATGATCAGGATTGTTAATTAATGCCAAATGGGCAAGTGAGCCTGTTGGTACGCTTAATTTTGATAAATCATAATCACATAAAACATCAGAATTAATCACTATAAAGGGCTGACTTTCTAATCCTTCTAGAGGATTGCCATTTGACACCAATAGTGGTAGTGCCTTAATAATGCCGCCAGCAGTTTCTAACGCATCTGATGATTCATCACTGTAAGTGATATTAACACCAAAATTTTCCCCATTTTTTAAGTGCGCTTTAATTTGCTCGCCAAGATATGAAATGTTGATGACAATATCGGTAATATCAGCTCTTTTGAGTGCGTTAATTGCATGTTCAATCAGTGCAATTCCTTTGACTTTAATCAGTGGTTTTGGGGTATTTTTGGTAAGTGGCATCATGCGCTCACCTCTGCCAGCGGCAAGAATCATCGCCTTCACAAAAGCACCTTTAAAAATGCAAACTCAGGATATTTATCAGCCATTTGTAAGGTGTACTTCTTAACCAAAGGAATGTTATCTAAATACTGATTTTTTCCATCACGTAGCGATAGACGCTTAAAAATTCCTAAAATTTTAAGATGGCGTTGTAAACCCATGAGATCGAATTGTTTTTCAAATTCATTAAAGCTGCTAGTGTTATTTGTTTGGGTGTGATAATAATCCAGTAGGGTGGTTAAATCATGCTGATCAAGCTCAAAATAAGCATCTTTAAGTAGTGATGCTAAATCGTAGGTGTTTGAACCAATGACTGCATCCTGAAAGTCAATCACTGAAATGTTGTTATTGGTGATCATTAGATTTCTACAGTGGTAATCACGGTGAACAAAAACCTGTGGTGAGTTAAGTGAGTTTTGCACTAATTGATCAAATAGTTGGTGTAATTTGTCCAGCGATTGTTGATTGGTATTTTTTGGTAAATACCAATCAATCAACAGGTTTAATTCGGTTGTTAATAGTGCTTCATCATATTGGCTTAGCGTTTGATCTTGTAAATCAATTGCTTGAATCTTAATTAATTCGTCAATCGCCAGTTTGTATAATGCTAGTTTATTAGACTTATTAAGTGCCTGTAGAAAGGTTTTGCTACCTAAATCTTCAATTAGCAAGAAGCCAAGATCTAAATCTTTGTCAATAATTTTTGGCGCATGAATGTTATTATTGCGTAACAATTCAGCAATTTCTACAAATCGTTCAGAGTTTTCTTTTTCAGGCGGCGCATCCATTGCAATGAAAGAGAGGTTGCTACGCTCAATACGAAAATATCGACGAAAACTAGCATCGTCACTTGCTGTTGACAGTGTGAAGTTAGCATCATCAAAGAAGATTTCTAGCCAATCTTCTAGTTGGTCTAATCTTAAATCATACATGCTTTAAACCTTGGTAATAATCATATACTTGTGGCCAATGTTTACCGATTACACCATTGTTAATTAATTGATTATCAACCTGAACAATGGGCATTACCTCACGGGTTGAGCTGGAGATCCACACTTCATCGGCTGATAAAAGTTCAGTCAATGTCAGTGCAGACTCATTAATGCTTAAATGACAGTGTTTGGCGCTTTCTAGTACCAAATCACGAGTAATACCAGATAGGATGTGGTTGCCTGTTGGATGGGTAAATAGCACATTATCTTTAACAATAAAGACATTAGAGGTAGCGCCTTCGGTAATCAGCTGATCACGATGGAGAATAACTTCTTCGACCTGATTTTGTTTGGCTTGTTGTGAGTACATGATATTGGCCAACAAAGAGGTGGATTTAATATCACAACGTTGCCAACGAAAATCAGGCTGACTCATGGCTCGATAACCTATTTCAAGTTCAGTTTTAGTTTTAGGCGTTAAAGGGCTTGATTCAATAAAAACTGTTGGACTAAGTGTATCAAAACTGTGCTTTCTGCTAACATCCGCACCACGACTTATTTGCAAATAAAGTGATTGACTAGACTCTGATGAAAAACCTAGTAACTCATGCAATATTTCACGCCATTGTTGCGGTGAGTAAGGGTTGTTAATTTGTACTGAATTAAGGCTATTTTGCAAGCGTTCAAGATGCTCATCAAGGCGAAAAATCTTCCCAGAATAAACTGGAATAACTTCATAGACACCATCGCCAAATAAAAAGCCCCTGTCCATGACAGAGACTTGAGCTTGTTCTTTGGGAATAAATTCGCCGTTAAGGTAGACCATTAAAGCCCAACTTTCTCCAACATACGCGAGAAAAATCCTGCTTGCTCTGCATCCTCTAGGGCGATTAAAGGAATCTTAGCAGTAGTCTTTCCTTCAAATTGAATTAGAAGGCTGCCAATTTTATCACCCTTGCTGATTGGTGCTGATAGGTCGCTATTAAGTTGGATAACTTGATCAGATAATTTAAATTGTCCACGAGCTAGAGTAAAGCTTGCCTCTCCAACAGAGCCAACTTTTAACGTGTCTTCTGTAGCGCTAGAAATGGGAACTTGTTTAGTAAAGTCTTTTAGGGTTTGAGTTTCAAAAAATCTAAAACCATAGTCTAGGATTTTTTGAGTTTGAGAGGTTCTTGCTTCTACGCCAGTTGACCCAAGCACAACTGAAACTAGGCGCATATTTACACGGTTAGCACTAGCGACAAGATTGTAGCCTGCTTTTTTGGTGAAGCCTGTTTTAAGCCCATCAACGGTATGATCACTCCAAAGTAGCCTGTTACGATTACGTTGCTTGATGCCGTGGTAAGTAAATTCTTTTTGTGAATACCATGGGTAGAATTGAGGGAAATCACGAATAGTTGCTGCAGCTAAAATAGCCATATCTGCAGCAGTAGTGTGTTGATCAGCATGTGGCAAACCTGAAGCATTTTCAAAACGTGAATTTTTCATACC
>CAJVCJ010000023.1 GCA_910595855.1 Candidatus Thioglobus vulcanius
TGATGACACGCAGGTCTAAATTTTCAGCACCAACAGCGTTGATATGGTTCTGTGCATTTCTAAGAGCACCACCCTGACGTTTAGCATTGTCGTAGTTGATATGATAGGCAACCTTTTGTTTGCCGTAACCTTCAGCCTGAGCAGTAGAAGTAACGCCAAAAGCCATACTTAATACAGCTAATACAGTTGTTAAACTTTTTATAATTGTTTTCATTTTTTTCTCCGTTTGTTTTTATAGTTATATTGTTTAATAATCAAGTTCTATAGTTTTTTGAACTAGATTGATATGCATTATATTAAGAGTATTCGTATATTGCATTACGGCAAATACCAATATGTATGGTAGTTGACTTAACTGTCTAGACATAATATGAGTGCCGATACTATTTGTTTTGGTAGGCAGGCCTAGACTTACTGTTTACAGTCTAAAAATAAAGCAGATGTGTAATAAGAATGATGAGTATATTAAAACCAGAGGATAGAGAGGCGATAAGATTAATTGTTAGTGATTAAGCTAGATTCCAGTCCTTTCGTAAACTTAAAGAAACAATTCTAAGATCTCCAGAATGGGCCTTTGTTGCCAAAATAACCCCTCCCTGTCGTAATTTTTTAACAGTGCGATTAACGGTGTTCAGAGATATTTTTTTAAAATACTGATTTTCTAAAATCTCAGCAATATTAGTTTTTTCTTGATAAGCAATAAACGCAATAATCGACTTTTCAACCTCCAAATACCC
Organism: Candidatus Thioglobus vulcanius; assembly: GCA_910595855.1. Taxonomy (GTDB): domain Bacteria; phylum Pseudomonadota; class Gammaproteobacteria; order PS1; family Pseudothioglobaceae; genus Thioglobus_A; species Thioglobus_A vulcanius. The sequence goes on from CAJVCJ010000023.1 coordinate 738, forward strand.
TCCCAAGCCGCATTCTTTTTCTATGGAATCTAGTTTGACTCTTAGAGTGAATAAATTATTTGATTGCATAGTAAATAAATTAGATGATGTTAGATTATGGTTTAATCTAAGGCAGACTGTACTTCTTCAACAATATTAGACAATAAGTTAATAATTGGTTGATACTCTTTTAACTCTGACTTTCTATAAGAAAGAAAAACAGAATTTGGCTGATTAGTTATTTGATAAACAGCTATAGAGTAAGGGCAGCCTGATATTATGTGAGGATTAGCCTTGGTTATGGCGTGTGATAGTCTTGCCGAGCAAAATAAATGAATTAATGCATCAGTGTAGGTTTGATATTCTGGATCAATTTGTTTTGAGGTTCTTTGTAGCATTTTATGAGCATGCGAGGTATAAGATATCACCATACCTCTTGTATTGATTTCTTCTAATAACAGATCGTTAACCTCTTCAAAATCAACGTTGTTTAATTTTGTTATCTCTGAAAAGCCGACTGTGAATGCATGCACAGGCTGCAACAATGTCAATAATATTAAATAAGAAATTAGTTTGATCATGGTGGCTTCTTGCTAATTGTTTAGTCAGAATTTTTGTTTAAGGAGATAGAATTGGTAGCAGTTTGATACACTGGCATTTTCTTATTTGGCGAGCTCATGTCATCTAACCCTTCTTTTGCCTTAAGGATTGCTTTAAGCGTTTGAGCATTAACTGTGCTATTAATATTATTGCAAGCGTGGCACTCTTTTTTAATAAAACCTAGCCAAACCAATAGTGCGTGAATTTTACAACCAACACAAAATCCTATCACCGTTTCCAGCCACATAAATATAAGACAGGTCCATGCAAGAAAGGTGCCGGTGCCTTTAGGTAGAAAGTTTTCAGTTGTTGGTAGTAATTCACTGCCCCAAACAATATTTACCCAATTCGCAAAAGTATCAGGATTAAAGAACACAAGACAAACGCTCATTAAGATGGCGCCAATAGACCAAGCAAAACGTTTTGGAGTAATTGGCACCCAAACAGGAGTTGTATTTTTTGCCAACAAACTACTGATTAAAATGGTTGGTGAGAAGCGCGCTGTAGAAACAAACATTCCAGCTAACATTTCAAAGAGAGCATAGAAAAGTATCAAAGTTTGAGTAGAGTATTCGTAGGTGCGTTTTGTTGCCTCTACTGCGTAGATTACATGCTCATCCCAATTAGTATCGTATGTGTCTACTGCAGTATTGCCATCAACCACCCATGTCGTTGTATACAATACATCATAGAGCGTTAGCCCCATATATAAAGGAATAATCAGCATTATTCCTGCGCGAATACGTACAACAACTTCGTTGATGTGTACACTAGGCTCTTTAGTATCTCGAAACCATAAATTTTTCAATGAAATTAACATTTAAAACACTCTCTATTAATGTTTTGTGACAAAAGCATAATTTTATAGTTGATGTTTTTATTTTTCATTAAGACTTATACCAATACAGTTGGTAGTATCTTGCCCATGAATGAATAATGACATGCAGTTCGAAATTGGTGAGTATAAATTAATATTTATAAGTTGTTTTTAGATGCATATCTGCCATGTTGTAATTAGAGCTTGCAGTCATTTGTATGAAAGCATTTATATTTTTTAAGGAAATTATTCACCAACTTTTTACAACCATATAGTCTCGCAACTTAATTCTAGAAAAACTATTTGTAGGTGTATAGTTAGAACATATAGGGTTAGTAAGTTTATCTAAGGGGGTGTGAGATGAGTAACGACACAAGGGTGAATACCAAAGTAGTTGCTGTAACTTTGGGGGTTGTAGGGTCTTTATATTTGCTAGGAATTTCAATTATAGCAATGTCATCAGAGGTCTATGGACATAACGTAGTTGAATTCATAATGACAGTGTATCCTGGGTATGCACTAAGTTTGGTGGGTATTATCTATGGAATGTTTTGGGCTTTTTTAGATGGAGCAATCTTTGGTATAGTATTTTCATTTATATACAATCAAGTGCTGAAATGCCCATGCTTTAAATAAACTGAAGCGATCAATCTAGATTCTATTTGTTTATTAAGAGCGAAAAAAAAGCCATTTAAAAAAAATGGCTTTAAATATTGATTTGGTGGAGATGGCGGGGATCGAACCCGCGTCCGAAAACCTTCAAACAAAGAGTCTACATGCTTAGCTTGGTCAACTTGAGTTAGCCGCCTACCACCCGACCATCAGGGATGTAAGAA
>CAJVCJ010000024.1 GCA_910595855.1 Candidatus Thioglobus vulcanius
CAAAATACTTGCGCCTATTGACGAGTTTTCTAAATCTGCCCAGCAGTTTGCAGATGAAGGTGCTAATGGCTTTAATATCACTGTTCCTTTTAAGCTAGATGCGTTTAACTTTGCAACCGAACTCACACTGAATGCAAAAACTGCAGGAGCGGTTAACACCATTAAAATTATAAATGATCAATATATTGGTGAAAATACCGATGGCATTGGCCTTGTTAATGACTTGATTAACAATCTTAAGATCGACCTCAAAGACAAGGTAATTTTAATTTTAGGCGCTGGTGGCGCAACACAAGGGATTTTACTTCCATTGCTTAACCAAAATCCTAAACGCATCATGATTGCTAATCGCACTGCAAGCAAGGCTGAAAAGTTACAAAGGGATTTTTCAACCTATGGCAATACCTGTGGCTTTGGCCTAGAAAAAATCAAAGACGAGCCAGTTGATATTATTATCAATGCCACTAGTGCCTCACTAGATGGAAAAATGCCTAATATCGCTAACGGATGTGCCAATGGCGCTATTTGCTATGACCTTATGTATGGCAAGCAAACGCCTTTCATGAATTGGGCTAAGGATAATAATGCATCAATAATCGCAGATGGATTAGGAATGCTGGTTGAGCAAGCTGCCTGTAGTTTTGAATTTTGGACCGGCAGTAAGCCTGACACTCAAGCGGTTATTGAAAAATTAAGGCGCTAAACGCTCAATAACCCAATCTTCACCCTGTTTAATATAAACAAATCTATCGTGCAGGCGATTTTCTCTACCCTGCCAAAATTCAATTCTCTGGGGCACAACACGATAACCACCCCAAAAATCTGGCAAAGGAACTTCACCCTGCTTGAATTTATTCTTCATTGACTCAAATTGCATTAACAATGCTTGTCTTGAAGATATAGAGCTCGACTGACTAGAAGCCCAAGCACCCAACTGAGAATCTTTAGGCCTTGAAGAGAAATATTTAATTGATTCAAGGGTTGATATTTTTTCAACTGTTCCTGAAATTTTAACCTGTCTTTCTAAATCCAACCAAGGAAACAGTAAGGCTGCTTTTGGATTTTGCTTGATTTGTTGAGATTTTTTTGAATTGTAATTAGTAAAAAAGACAAAACCTTTATTATCAAAAGTTTTTAATAACACCGTTCTAATGCTCACCTCATCTTCATTGCTAGTAGCAAGACTCATTGCATTTGGCAGTGTTAAATCAGCGTCACTTGCTTGTTGAATCCATTGCTCAAATTGGGTAAATGGGTTTTCATTCATTTGTTCGCGAGAAATACCCTGATTGGTAAATTCACGACGCAATGCATTTAAATCAATTTTCATCATTATGCAAAATCCCCCATTAGAACGGTAACTTCTTTAACAGTTTTTCGAAAGGCTCAAGTGGATTGGTTTTGGCTTCAGTCAAATGATTAGAAATCAAATATTTAATGGGTGGAAAATGTTCGGCAAATTTAAGCACAAACTTTCTCACCTGCTTAACAACAGGTGCATCATTTGTAAATAAAGCAACAACACCATTAGTGCCAAAGAACATAAGCCTGGTTAAATTAATATGCTTTTTTTCAAACAATTTTAACAATGGCTTAGATCCGATATCTTGGCCGTGCTCAAGCGCCTCTTTGACCAAGGTCGTTAAAATATCTTGACCTCGCAAACCTAAATTAAACCCATGCGCAGTGACTGGATGCATGCCTACTGCCGCATCACCAATTAGTGCAAATCGATCTGTAATGAATGATTGGGCATGCACGCCAATTAATGGATAAGAATGCCTTGTACCATCTTGTGTCATTCGGCCTAATGAACCTCTAAAATCTTTGGTAATTTTTTCATTAAAAGACTCGTCACTCATCGCTAAAATTTCATCAGATTGATTGGTTTTAACGGTTAACACAATCGAAGAAGCATTACCGACCATAGGTAATAATGCTAAGGTTTGGCCGTAATCAAAACACTCTAAAGCGATATTTTCATGAGACTTTTCATGAGTCATTTTTGTTACAATCATCACTTTTGAAAAATCCTTCATTAGTGCTGGAATTCCAACCTTGCGACGAATACTGGAGAACCGACTGTCCGCAGCAATAACAAGTTTAGCTTTAACCACGCGCTCGTCAGAAAATACCACTTCAGAATATTCATTTTTATACTGAACATCATCAATAGTGCTATCAGTAATAATGTCTATATTTTTAGCGTCACTAACGCGCTGATAAAGTGCCTTTCTAATTTGATAATTAGGCACTAAATAACCCAAGGCATCAACAGAGGATTTGTCACTTTTGAAATTTAATAATGAAGGGGAATCTCCGTCAAAAACTTTAGCTTCTTTCAATAACGAAACCTCAGTTTGATCAACCAAATCCCAAACACCTAATTTCTTTAGAATCTTTAATGAAAGATGCGTCAATGCAATCTCCCTTCCATCTGGCTGAGGAGTTGACAAAGACTCAAGATTGGATTTTTCTACCAGCAAGACTTTTATCTTTTCATTAATCATTGCGCTGGCAAAGCTGAGTCCTGCTGGCCCTGCGCCAATAATTACAATATCGTATGCTGTTTGCATCTTTAGATCTAATTTTTTTGAGATAATATAGTTATTATAACAATCAAGGCTTACAATGATTTACGTTGTTATCCAATTCAGTTGCATTATTTATTTAATATTTAATATTCAGCCTAATCAGTTAGATTTGCTGGAATACCTTCTACTTTCATTAGCTGTTATTATTGGTAGCACTGCTGTGCTTAATATGAAATTAAACAACTTAAACATTATTCCTACACTTAAGAATAATCACCAATTAAGAACGCATGGTATTTATAAATTCATCAGGCATCCGATGTATACAAGTGTTTTATTATCATGCTTGGCGTTAGTACTTAGTAATCCTCATTGGATAGCCCAATTAGTGATGATTGTACTGTTGATCAATTTAATTCTAAAGTCAAATTTTGAGGAAAAATTACTGCTAAAGCGCTTTAAAGGCTACGCAAAATATAGACAAAAAACAGGTCGATTTTTACCCTTTAAGAGATATTGAAAAGAGTTCTATTTATTTATAATGACTCTAACTGCTCTTTTGCTTTTAAGTCTCCTGACTTTGAAAGCTTCTTAAGCCAATATTTAGCTTTTTTAGTAGAGCGCTTAACACCAATACCCTGTAGATACATACCTACCACCTTACTCCAAGCAGGCTGATGCCCTTTTCTAGCAGCAGCCAAAGTAAAATTGTAAGCCTTAGATGGGCTTATTTTCACACCTTGACCTAATTCGTAATGCCTAGCAACATCCAAATAAGCCGCTAGATTCCCTTGTTTAATCGCCTGTTGATAAAGTTTGTGTGATTTTTTATAATCCCTAATAGACTCTGAGTCATAAATAGATGCTAATTTATAACTTAAGCCTAAATTACCATTATCATAAGACTTTTGATACCAGTCAGCTGATCTTCTGCTGCTTTCACGAGTACCAAACCTATACAAGTAAACTTCTTGATCGAGCAATGTTGCTAAGTTTTCTTGGGCTTTTGCATGCTCCTGGTTGGCTGACTTTATAAGCCATTCGTATGCTTTTTCATAATCCTCATCATCTGCATAAGCAAGACCTAGACGATATTGCTCATCACTATTGCCAGACTTGGCTGCCTCGATACGCCACTTGTTAGCTAATAATGGATTCTTTTTAACACCGTTACCTTGTTCGTACATTAAGGCTAAATTGTATTGTGCATCTGCATAACCCTGAAGTGCTGATTTTTTAACCCATTGCTGGGCCAACTCTAGATTTCGATCAACACCAATACCTAAATAATACATCGAGCCTAAATCATATTGTGATTTAGCGTGATTTAATGTGGCTGATTTTTTAAGATAAGCAATACCCTTAGCATCATTCTGTTTAACACCTACACCAGAAATGTACATAATGCCCAAGGCATTCATAGCATCTAAACTATTCAGATTTGCCGCATGTTCAAAAGCACTCTTGGCTTTTTCAAAATTCTGCTTGATATTATTACCATAATAATAGTCACGCCCTCTTTCGTACAAAGACACATTGGCACTAACGATACTAGTCCAAATTAATAATAGAATTGCTAAAAATTTCATCAGTATTATTCATGTAATAATGTTAATTAACGGGTCGCTCAATCTCAGAAAGATTTTTCACTATAGGAAGTTAATCAATAAGTATACATTTGTTAACTTACCAATATGGTTTTTTGAATAAAAACGAAATAATGGTAGTCACGGTCAGATTTGAACTGACGACTTCCAGCATGTCATGCTGGCACTCTAACCAACTGAGTTACGCGACTATAAAGAATGTTATTAACAAGAAGCTAACAACGAATGCGAAATTATACCCCCGTATAGAGGAATAAAAACTAAAAACAGCCTTTGATGATCTCTTGAATATTACTTGCTGCTACGTATGGATCGTCCGCATTTTTAATTGGGCGACCTACAACAATGTAATCTGATCCTGATTTAAATGCGGTTGCTACATCAACCACACGTTTTTGATCATCATCATTTGCAACTGGGCGAATACCCGGAGTAACAGCGATCAGTTTATTATCAACATACTCTCTTAAGAATGGCACCTCTAGACCTGAAGACACTACGCCATCACAACCCGCCTCAAAGGCACGCTTAGCACGAGAAATTACTAAGTCTTGCACGTCACATTTAAAACCTAAATCATCCAAATCACCACGATCAAGACTGGTTAAAGCAGTTACTGCCAAAATCTTAAGATCACCCTTGTTTTCAGCTGCTTTTTCCATCAACCCTTGGTTGCCATGAATGGTTGCAAAAGTTGCGCCAGTTTGGCTTAAACGATTAATCGTTCTGCCTACTGTTTCTGGCACATCAAAGAATTTAAGATCAACAAAGACTTTTTTATCTTTAGCAATTAACCAATCCATTAATTCAAAATATTGGCCAGTCATTAGCAATTCCATGCCAATCTTATAAAAGCCGACACTGTCATCAAGCTGATTAACCAAATCTTTAGCTTGAGAAACCTCAGGCACATCTAATGCAAAAATTAACCTATCTTCTAATTTAATGTCTTTCATGATTATTCCTATTTAAAAAATACTACCACCAGAATAGCCGTTTTCATTGGCTCTTCTAATCCAGTATTTTGATTTATCAATATCTTTGTCAACTGATTTTGCCAAGGCAAAAAATATGCCTAAATTATACTGTGATTTTGCATAATCTTGGTCAGCAGATTTTTGATACCAATCAAATGCCTTGGATAGGTCTTTATCAACACCCAAGCCTAAATCATAAGCCAACGCCAGCGCGTACTGAGACTGTGCATCGCCCTGCTCCGCCAATTGTTTAATTTCTGTATATTTTTTTTCGGCTTTCACTATTTAGGCGAAATGGCAATTGATACATCAAGATTTTTTCCATGCGGCTTATTTCTTGTTGTGTAGGTAAATACACGTCCGTCATACTCATATTCAACACGATAATGACTTAAGCGCTCGATTGACTCACTTTTATACTTGGTTGTGCACACCTCTTTAGTGACAACACTACCTGTTTTTGATTTCTTAAGCTCATCATCATGAGCAAGTGACGCACCTAATAATGCACCTGCAACAGTCAAAGCATCTTTGCCATCGCCGCCACCAAACTGATTACCAATTAAGCCACCAAACAATCCGCCTACTAATTCATTGGCTATTGATCCGTCGCCATCAGCTTGATAAAACTCTTTAATATAACAATCTTGGTACGGCTCGCGAATGGTGTGTGTTCGATAAATTTTATCCACGGAAGTGATCTTGGCTGTGTCAGAATAACTACCTGATACTGCCGATTGACTGGCGAGTAACATTGAGGTTAATATCATTATATTTAGCTTCATCTAGCAACTCCATTTTTATAATTTACGGTAGTATATATTCTACTCTTTTTGATTAAAATTTTGCATGAATTCAGCAACTTTATACTACATACACGATCCAATGTGCTCTTGGTGCTGGGGCTTTAATCAAACCTGGAATGAAGTCCGCACCAAGATAGAAACTCAGCTAAACGTTCAGTATGTACTGGGTGGTTTGGCGCCTGATACCAATCAAATAATGCCTGTTGAAATGCGTCACTATATTCAAGACAATTGGCACAAGATAGAGCAAGAGATTCCTGGTACAAGCTTTAATTATAATTTTTGGAAAAATTGCACACCGATGCGATCCACATACCCTGCTTGTCGAGCAGTGATTGCTGCTAAAAATCAAGCTGATAAATTTGAATTACCAATGATTAATGTTATTCAAGAAGCTTATTACCTACAAGCAAAAAATCCATCCAAAGATGAGGCTTTAATCAAGCTAAGTATTTCTATTGGATTGGATGAGCGGAGATTTATCAAAGATTTAAATTCAGACGCCACACGAACAAAACTAGATGATGATATCAAGCTATATAAATCTCTTGGTGCAAGAGGGTTTCCATCTTTGGTTTTAGAAAGCAATGGGACTAAAAAATTGATCACGATTGATTACAACAATCCGGAGTTTATTCTTAAGCAAATCTTTGCTTGAATAATTAACGCTCAGCGTTGATAATAACAACCTTGCCTTCGTAGCTCAGCTGGATAGAGCAGCCGCCTCCTAAGCGGCAGGTCAGCCGTTCGAATCGGCTCGAGGGCACCAAACTTTAAAACATCAAGGCGCAGGGTTGAAATAACGTAAGTGAATAAACTCAAT
>CAJVCJ010000025.1 GCA_910595855.1 Candidatus Thioglobus vulcanius
CTTTTAGGCGATGTGTTAGTGGTTTTTTCTGCTTACCATCAACTCCTAATAAATCAAATAAGTCGTATTTTGATAAAGATTTTTTCTTCTTAAAGAAAGAAAGGATATGCTCTCTAGAAGGTATTGGATTATCGTACTTTTCTGATTCTCTTTTTTGATGTGGATCTTTCATGGATTACTCGTCAAATGGGTTATTGAGGATCAGCGTTTCATCACGATCTGGTCCGGTTGATAAAATATCAATTGGTAAATTTGAAAGTTCTTCAATCTTACGAATGTAGTTTTGCGCTTCTATTGGCAAATCATCGAATGCACTTGTGCCAATCGTTGATGCTTTCCAACCAGGCATTTCAATATAATCTGGTTTAGCATCAGTATAACCCTGAGCGTCGTATGGTGGCGTTGTAATTGTTTTGCCGTTAAGATTATAAGAAATACAAATTTTAATACTATCTAATGAATCTAATACATCTAACTTAGTTAGGCAAATTCCGGTTACTGCATTGAGTTTTAGTGAGCGATTAAGGGTAACCATATCTAACCAACCACAACGTCGTTGACGACCTGTCGTTGCGCCAAATTCGTGGCCTACCGTACCCAGTACTTTACCAATGGCATCACCTTCATCGATAGCTACATCGTAAACTAGCTCTGTTGGGAAGGGGCCTCCACCAACACGAGTTGTGTAAGCCTTTACAATGCCACAAACGTAATCAATATCTGTAACACCAACACCTGATCCTGTTACCGCACCACCTGAGGTGGTGTTAGAAGAGGTTACAAATGGGTAGGTTCCTTGGTCAATATCTAGTAGTGCACCTTGTGCACCTTCAAACAAAATGCTTTCATTGTTGGCAATGTGCTGATGAATCTTCTCAGTTACATCGGTAATCATTGGGATTACAGTGTTAGCCTGCTCTAACGCTTCGGCTAGTACTGTTTCAAAGTCAAGTGCTGGCGCGTTGTAATAATTTGTTAGTGCAAAATTATGATATTCCATCACATCTTTTAGTTTTTCAGAAAATGATTCAAGATCAAGTAAATCACCTACGCGTAAACCACGACGTGCAACTTTATCTTCATAAGCAGGGCCAATTCCGTTGCCTGTTGTACCAATTGCTGCTTTACCGCGTTTTGCTTCACGTGCGTTATCAAGTGCTACGTGATACGGCATAATTAATGGACAGCCTGGTGCAATCATTAAGCGTGATTTAGCATCAACGCCAGCTTCTGAAAGCTCACCAAGTTCTTTAATTAATGCGGACATTGACAACACAACACCATGACCAATTAGACATTCAACATGTCCACGTAAAATACCTGATGGAATTAAATGTAAGACAGTTTTTTCACCATCGATCACCAATGTGTGACCGGCATTATGGCCACCCTGAAAGCGTACAACACTAGATACTTTATCGGTAATTAAATCTACAATCTTACCTTTACCTTCGTCGCCCCACTGGGTACCAATGATTACTACATTTTTTGACATGTTAATTCCTAACTAGTTAATTTGTTTATTAATATTGTTTACTTTGATTGAGATAAAAATTTCAAATCAAATGAAAAACCTGTTGCTGCTCTTGACTGACCAAAAGACTCGCCAATACCATTGTATCGACCACCTTGGGCAAGTGCCTTTGAGTAATTTTCGTTGTAGGCGGAGAATACTACACCCGTGTGATATTCATAGCTTTGCAATTCTGCTAAATCATAGCTAGCTTGTATACCTTTAGCTTGTAGCGCTTGGTCAATCTCTTGTAAATCTTTAATGGCTGCTTGCGCTAATGGGAAATCTTTAAACAATTCTAATGCTTGGCTAAGTACACTAGTATCACCTTCTAGCTGCATTAACGCACTAAATAATGATGCATTATTAAGTGTATTGTTAGCCATAAATACGCTTAAATCTGGTGTAGATCGATGCGCAAAGATGTGTCGTAATTCAGCAGCTTGACTTGCATTTAAGGTTTCATCAGCAATTAGCGCATCAAAAATAGCAACATTACCTAAGCTAACAACAATTGAGTCAATCGCTAGAATGTTTAAACTTTCTAGCATTAGTTCAATTACTTCAACATCAGCCGAGGTATCTGTTGTGCCATATAGTTCCGCACCTGCTTGAATTGGAGACCTTGAATCGTAAAAATCATCCGCCCTGGTTTGTAAGATTGCATTGATATAGCAATATTTCTCAATTTTATTGCCAGCACGTCTGGCATCGATTCTTGCTATTTGCGGTGTAATGTCAGCATGTACGCCAAGCATCTTACCACTAGCAGGATCTAAAAATTTAAAAGTCTTCTCGTTTACAGAATCACTGGTTAATAGCAATGAGTCAACATGTTCCACCATTGGTGGAACAACTAAGTTAAAGCCTTTATCAGTGTATAAATCGATTAACGAACGACGAAGCAATTCGAACTTCATTGCTTGATCGCCAGTTAACTCATCAATGCCTTCTGGTAGTTGCCATGTATTCATATGGCTTTATTTAGCCTCAGGATTAAAGTGACGGAAAAACTCTGTATTTGGGCTTAACACTAAAACATCATTTTGATTTGCAAATGATTTTTTATATGATTCTAGCGAGCGATGGAATGAATAAAAATCAGAATTTTGACTATACGCTTTCGCATAGTT
>CAJVCJ010000026.1 GCA_910595855.1 Candidatus Thioglobus vulcanius
TGAGATCAAACCAAAGGCTATCAAATAACTAACGGCACTAGAATTTATTGATTTCTCCATAATAATTGAAAGTAGAACAGAGATACCTGTTAATGAAACTGTTGCCACATCAGCAAACTCTTGATCAAATTTATTTTGAACTTGAGTTAAAAATTCATTGTATTGCAAGGCATCAATATAAGGCACCTTAACTGTAACACGTGCTTTAGAAAAACTTGAATCTACAAAGTCTTCTAAATCATCACTACCACTATTCTCAAACAAAAATAACTCCTGGGCGATTAAATCTCGATCCTGTGGAATCACATAAAACTCAGGTTTATTTTCATTTAGTGCTCGATTTGTTTCTTTTAATACATCAACTAAACTAAGTGTTTTTCCAACAAAATAAGTCTGCGTTTGAATGCTATTTAAGTAATTAGTGGCTCGCTCAATCTTATTAAGCATTTCAGGATCGTACAATCCATTTTCTTTGTGTGTGTCAATAATGACTTCAAGGGTAATAGATCCGCGTAGTTTATCATCCACAACTTCGGTAGCCACCCTTGAAGGATGATCTTCTGGAAACCACTCTAACGGATAATGCGCAAATCGCAACTGTGAAGCAAACAAAATTGCTACTACAATGATAAGCCCACTAAAAGCAACAATGGCTTTTGGATAGCCCGTAGAAATACGACTAACACCTAGCAACATACGATCCATCTTGGTGTGTCTATGGGCATCCTCTTTGCTAGATTTAACTTTAATTTTACTAATGCTGATTAAAGCTGGAATTAATATCAATGTAAAGATTAAACCGATTAAAACACCACTACTTGCAAAAACACCCAAATCAGCTACTGGGGATAATTCTGAAAACGAGAATGACCACAGTCCTGCTGCTGTGGTTAAAGAAGTCATAACAATGGCAAGGCCAGAATGACCCATTGAATAGCGCAATGATGTTTTAACATCGTGCGTTATGGCAAAATCCTTATAGAAAATTGCCAGCAAGTGAATGGCGCCACCAGTAATCACTGCCAATAAAAATGAAGGCATAATTTGAGTTACTATGGTGAATGGTGTACCTGTAATCGCCATTAATGATAGCGTCACCGTAATGGTAAAAATAACGGCAAGTAATGGCAAAATTACACCGGATGCACGCTTAAATAATATCGCCAAAACCAAAATTATTGCGACCATCATTTTCTGCACAAAGCTTTTAGTATCTGCCATCATGCTTTGCTTTAAAGTGCCGGCAATAACTGCTGAACCTGTTAAATAAATGTCAAAATTTTCAGCTTGAAACTGCTTAATAATCTCTTGAGCTTTTTCAACAATAACTGTATTTTCTGCATCAGATAAATATTCTGTTTGAAGCTGTACATCTATATCTTCCTCGGAAAACTCATCCTCCTCGCTAACAACAATCAAATTTCCATCTATATCAAAAGACGAATATGTTTGTGTGTCGATTACAATGGTAGTGAAAGTTTGATCTTGACTATAGAGTAAATTTTCAAACAAGGGATTGTTAAGCGCCCTTTGCTTTTGTGGATTCATCTGCGCTTGAGTATCAGGCAATTCTTCAAATAAATCCTCAACAATTAAACTGTCTTTATTGCCGTAAGTATTCCTAGCATTGATTAAAGAATTTACATCGGCAATATAAGGCAGTTCATTTTCTAGTCTTGTATGTAATTTTTCAAGTTTTTTCAAGAACTGTAAGTCAAATACATTATCTGTATTAATCGCTACCAGTAGCTTTTCATCACGCCCGAACTGATCCCGAAAATCGTCATAAGCAAGACGCATTGGATCGGTTTTATGCAGGAACCCTTCAGTCGAAGTGTCCATGGTTAATGTGGGCAGTTGCAAGCCAAATGCAAAAACCAGCAATAGTATTGTTGCGATGGTTTTCTTACTGTTTTCAAAGATTAAATCTGAGAAATTTTCAAATTTTCTTTCTGCTTGATAACGCCAATTCATAATCTATTTTTTTCTCTTAATAATGTACTAATTGTAAATTAATTTTATCGCGCTAACAATCTGATAAAGTTAAATTAGCACTGTAAAGGTGTATCGTATTCTATATATTATTGATAGCATGTAGCGCCAGTTTTTAGCTTGGCATCGATAATATCTCAACAAGTAACTTTAATTAATAAGGCAATGTTTCACATGAAACATCTGCTGACTACAGAAATAGTGTGCAACAAAAAGGCGACAATAAGTCGCCTTTGTAAAACTTTCATATGGTGCCGATAGCCAGAGTCGAACTGGCACGAGCGTAGCTCACCACCCCCTCAAGGTGGCGCGTCTACCAATTCCGCCATATCGGCAAATTCTTAACTATTCGGGAATATCGCTAATATTTGATTCAATACTAATAGGGGAAATCATCGGAATATCAGAAGGTGTTGCTTGTTCCATGATGCTAGTTTCTTGGTCATCTGCATTAACTTCATTAGTTGCTAAATAGGCCAACGAAAGGCTAGTAATAAAGAAACCAATTGCCACACTGGCAGTTAATTTATACATGAAAGAGTTGGCACCACGTGCGCCAAATACTGAACCAGAAGCGCCGGCGCCAAATGCTGCACCAGCATCTGCACCTTTACCATGTTGCATCAATATTAGTGCAACTAAGCTTAATGCTAAAAGTACATGAATGATCAAAATAATTTGAAATGACATAATTAACCCGCTTTACAAATTTGTAAAAAATCTTCCGCTTTAAGGGAAGCTCCACCTATTAAACCACCATCGATATCTTCACAGCTAATTAATTCAACTGCATTACCAGGGTTCATGCTACCACCATATAAGATCGGAGTAGATTGTGCAATATCAGCATTATTCTGCGCCAACATTGAACGAATAAACGCATGCGCATCCTGCGCTTGTTGTGGTGTAGCAGTAACACCAGTGCCAATCGCCCAAACTGGCTCATAAGCAATGATAATATTTTTAAATGAATCAATACCCGATAAATCAATAACCGCTTGAATTTGACGAGTTACAACACTTTCCATGTTGCCAGCCTCTCTTTCTTCTAATGTCTCACCAATACAAAATAAAGGTGTTAAGTTGTTTTCAAGTGCCACTCGTACTTTATCAGCCACAACTTGATCAGTTTCACCATACATACTTCTTCGCTCAGAATGACCAACCACAACATATTGCGCACCAAAATCTTTAATCATGTCAGCACTTACTTCACCTGTAAAGGCACCAGATGCGTTGACATTTAAATCTTGTGCACCAAGATTTAATTGAGAATGTGTAATAAGCGCTTCAACTTGTGACATGTAAGGTGATGGGGCACATACAATAACCTTTGCCTCAACCTCTGACATGCCAGATAAGATGCCCATTACCAATGTATTAACCGTCTCTTTTGAGGCGTTCATCTTCCAGTTGCCTGCAACAATAACTTGGCGCATAATAATTCTCTAAATAAAAAGGAGTGAATGTTACGCTATTTAACGATAAAAATCAATGGCTAAAAGCCTTAGTGAGATGACTTTGAGCCAAAATATAACGCCAGAGACACCATTAGAATACCTAATGAAAAATAGACTAAATCTAACGCGCCAGTAAATGTCATCGATAAAGACACTTCGAAGAATGTCACCACTAAAATCATTAAAATAACTTTTGCTAATTTAGACTTTAAATCATCAAGAGAGTTGATCACTAGGACCTTAGAGGACTGGTCACTTTCTTTTGCTGAATCAATATCACTAATAAATAACTCATATAATCCGAGCGAAAAGATTAGCAAAATAGTTGCTAGTAAAAACCCATCAATTGAGCCTACTGTATGAGCAATCATTTCAATTTTTAATGACTTTTTTAATTCTGGTGTTGCACTTAAATAATCACCAGCATGAACAACAATGCCAGCCACATCAATAGCTGTAATAACGAACAACATTAAAGAGAGTATTAGTGAAGATATAACTGCTGCTAAAACCATTAATCTAGAGCCCCACAACAAGTTTTCAAAATACTTTTCTAAACCTTTCATCCACATCCTTCTCAAAACAATATAATGCTTAAGTATATCATTACTTAAATTTAAATAGCAGTTATGTCACAAACCTGGACTCAATGTTTAAACACACTTAAGGACACTATTCCATTGTCTCAATATAGCGTTTGGGTTCAGCCTCTTAAAGCGCTTGAAGATAAAGAAATCCTGTCTCTGTTGGCGCCAACTACACAAGTTAAAGACTATATCAACAAAAATTTAAAGACACAGATTAAAGCTGCCGTCCATCAACACAATAAAGACTTAAAGATATTTATTGGAGTTGCGCCTACAAAAAAACCGTCAACAATGAGACAACACTCAACACCATTATTTGAGGACTATACGTTTGATAATCTGGTGCTTGGTAATGCTAATCAAATGGCATATGGCGCTACTAGACAAATTGCAGAAAACATAAAAGGCTCGCCGTATAATCCGTTTATTATTTATGGTGGTTCAGGACTAGGAAAAACACACTTGATGCAAGCAGCCGGCCACTTGGCCAAATCCATAAATCCGAACTTAAAAGTACTGTACGTGCCTTTGATGGATTTTGTTAGAAACATCACTTCTAGTCTTAGACACAACACAATTGAAGAGATCAAGCTATTCTACCAATCAGCAGACCTTTTATTGGTAGATGACATTCATTTAATCGCAGGCAAGGAAAAATCCCAAGAAGAGTTTTTTCACATATTTAACTTTTTGTTTAATGGTAAAAAACAGATTATTTTCACCTGTGATCAGCCACCAAAAAATATTAAATCTTTAGAAGAGCGTCTTAAAACAAGATTCTCACAAGGATTAAATCTACATTTGACACCACCTGAACTAGAGATGCGTGCAGCTATCTTATTAAAAAAATCACAAAATGAAAAAATTAATATCAGTCTAACAGAAGATGTAGCTTTGTTTATAGCAGGACATATCACATCAAATGTTAGAGATTTAGAAGGCGCATTATTAAAATTAAAAGCCTTTGTCGATTTCTCAAAAATGGATCAAACATTAATTTCAAAAGAGGTTGTTGAGGCAGCACTAGGCGATCTAATCAAGCCTCAGATTAATAAAATTGATGTTAACGACATACAAAAAGAAGTCTCTAAACATTATGCTTTAACCATATCAGACTTAAGCTCAAAATCACGCAAACAACACACTGTATTAGCTCGACAAATGGCTATTTATATTTGCCATGAATTAAGCTCTCTATCACTAAACAAGATTGGAAAACATTTTGGAAATAGGGATCATTCAACAGTTATCCACGCCATTAAAAAAATAAACGAAAAGATGCTAGAGAGTACAGAAATAAAGAATGATTACGATATCATTAAACTCAAATTAGCCAACTTATGAACATTTCCACACCTGGGTTTTGCATTCATCTGTGGACAAAAAGCATAACTTACGTTAAAAATAAATTTTATAACCATGTGAACAATTTTTTACATAAAATACTAACAAGATACCAACAACTTAAATAGTTAATTTTTAAAGAAAAAAACAACTTATTCACCAAAAATAACGTCACTAATAATAACAATAATATTTAATAAAAGGATTTTTTGAATGAACACTCAACTTACTGTTAAAGAATTACTAGAACCTTTGCAAACTGTTATTGGTGTTGTTGAAAAAAAACAAACACTACCCATTCTTTCGCATGTATTAATTCAATTGAAGAATAATCAATTGACATTAACAACAACAGACATGGAAATTGAGATTAGAGCCTCTCACCCTGTTCAAACACATGAAGAGGTTTCTTTTACTATTTATGCAAAAGATCTAATTGATATTATTAGGAAATTACCAGATACAACAATTATTGAATTCATAATTGAAGAATCTAAAATATACATCAAGACCAATAAAAATTCATTTGAGCTTAATACATTCAATCATCAAGATTTTCCATCACTACCAAAAATTGAAAATAGTGATGTTATTAAGGTTAATCGTCAACAATTAAAAGAATTAATTGAAAATACGAGTTTTTCTATGGGTAATCAAGATATTAGAGCCTATTTAAACGGATTATATATCGAGGTTAATCAGAACAAAATTACAGTTGTGGCAACGGATGGTCATCGTTTATCAATTGGTGAAATAACACAAACTAACAATCTTTCAGATAAAAAAACAGTAATTCTGCCAAGAAAAGCTGTATTAGAATTAACTAAAATATTAAACAAAAGTGAACATGCAGACGTTGATATTCATTTATCAAATAACTATTTTTATCTTGATAGTAATGACACAACAATTATTAGCCGTTTAATTGATGGAAATTTTCCTAATTATTCTCAAGTTTTACCGACTGATTTTGAAAATACCATTGTAATTGATCGTTTAGAATTTCTAAATTCATTACAACAGGCTTCTATCTTTGTTGAAGAGCGTACAAAAGGTGTTAAATTAGTGTTTAAAGAATCACAATTAAATATTTTTTCACACTCTGAAAGAGGTCAAGCTAAAACTCAAATCAGTATTAAAAACTTTGACAAGGAAATTGAAATAGCATTTAACATTCATTATTTAATTTCAATTTTAGAAAAATTAACAACCGATGAAATCAATATGGTAGTTCCGGGTGGTGAAAATCAATCTTGTATGCTTAGTAGTCCAGATGATGAAACATATCAATATGTTGTTATGCCAATGCGTATTTAATCGTTCTTAGTTAATAATCAGCATGGCAGTTATTCATAAACTGGCTATCACTCAGTTTCGCAATCTAAATCATCAATATATAGAGCCTCATAAACATTTAAATTTGTTTATTGCTAATAATGCCCATGGAAAAACTAATTTCATTGAGGCTATTTATTATCTTGGTCATAATCGCTCTTTTAAAACAAAATCCTTAAAAGAATTAATTGAGTTTGAACAACAAAAATTTCAACTTGATGCTCAAGTAGATGATTATCGAATTAAACTAGAAAAAACAAAACAAAAAACAAGTATAAGTATTAACCAAAAGCGATTAAAAAATAGTAGTGAACTATCAAAGGTTTTACCTATTCAAATCATCACTCCAGATAAAGGATTTATTGTAAACGGAACACCTAAAAACAAAAGATCGTACTTAGATTGGGGGGTGTTCCACGTGAAACCTGATTTTTTGTTAGATTTTAAAAAATATAATAAAGCCTTAAAAAATATAAATATTTTACTGTCACAACAAAAAGATCAAGAGTTGGATTATTGGTTTTTACAAATTGCACAATTATCAGTAGCTATTAATCAATCAAGACAAGATTATTTGGAGCGATTAAAACAAACTAATTCACCGGAATTAATTAACGATCTATCTGTTTTATTTAAATCAGTAGAATCTTTTAACTATGAGTTTAAATCTGGCTGGCCAAAAGAAGTTGATGCATATAGTGTTGATAGTATTTATCACTATTTATTAAAAAGTAAGGGGTTTTTATTCAAATCTAAGTATTTAAATTACGGGCCGCATAAAGCAAACCTTAAATTTTATTTAAACAATCAAGAAGAATGTTTTTTTTCTCGAGGTGAACAAAAAACACTGTCTATTGTTTTTTGGTTAACTCAGGTGTCAATGTTGGTTGACAATAATATCCAGCCTATTGTTTTAATTGATGATATTTCATCAGAATTAGATGAGACAAAAATTCAAACAATTTTGTGCTTTTTAAAGCGTTTAAAAATTCAAATATTTATGACGGATATCGGCTCAAATTTGTTAAAAATTGATGTAGATAGTAGTCGTATTTTTAAGATTTATCATGGTGTAATAACTCAGCAATAACAACTCCTATTTAATTGGATAATATAGGCTTATAAGCCTTTTAAAACAACAATCTAATAAATAACTTAAAGTGTTAAAAAAAGTTGTATGACAGTTAGATTTAACTATGCTCATGGTATAATAATTTTATTTTTTTAAAGCATTTATGTCGCAAGATCAATCACAAGAATATCAAGCCTCAAATATTAAAGTTTTAAAAGGGTTGGATGCAGTTCGAAAACGACCAGGAATGTATATTGGTGATACTGATGACGGTTCTGGTTTGCATCACATGGTGTTTGAAGTTGTTGATAATTCTATCGATGAAGCATTAGCTGGTCATTGTTCTAAAATTAATATTACCATTCATGAAGATCAATCAGTATCAGTGACTGATGATGGTCGTGGTATCCCAGTTGATATCCATCCAGAAGAAGGTGTGTCAGCAGCAGAAGTAATCATGACTGTACTACATGCTGGTGGTAAGTTTGATGACAACTCATATAAAGTTTCTGGTGGTCTACACGGCGTTGGTGTTTCAGTTGTTAATGCATTAAGTGAATGGGTTGAATTAACCGTTCATCGTACCGGTGAAATTCATCGCCAGCGCTACAGTATTGGTGTACCTGATGAACCAATGAAAACTATTGGTAAGTCTGATACAACAGGTACTACCATTCATTTCAAACCTAGTAGTGATGTTTTTGCGATTACTGATTTTAAATATGATATTTTAGCCAATCGTGTTCGAGAATTATCTTTCTTGAATTCAGGTGTTTATATTGAAATTGAAGAGGTTGCAACAAGCAAAAAAGATGTGTTTATGTACGAAGGTGGTATTAAAGCCTTTGTTGAGCATCTTAATAAAGCTAAAAATCCAATCCACAAAGATATTATCAATATTACGGCTGAACGTGATGATATTACTATTGATGTTGCGTTGCAATGGTCAGACGCTTATCAAGAAAGTATTTATTGCTTTACAAACAATATTCCTCAGCGTGACGGCGGTTCACATTTAGCAGGTTTTAGAGGTGCATTAACACGCACCTTAAACAACTATATCGATAATTCTGGTATGGCTAAAAAAGAAAAATCAGCAATTACTGGCGAAGATACTCGTGAAGGGTTAACTGCGATTATTTCTGTAAAAGTTCCGGATCCAAAATTCTCATCTCAAACTAAAGATAAATTGGTTTCATCAGAAGTTCGAGCGCCAGTTGAGTCGGCACTTAATGAAAAATTGGGTGAATATTTATTAGAAAACCCAGCTGAAGCTAAAATTATTGTCGGTAAGATTTTAGATGCATCTAGAGCGCGTAATGCTGCTCGAAAAGCAAGAGAAATGACCCGTCGTAAAGGTGTGCTTGATATCGCTGGTTTACCAGGTAAATTGAGTGATTGTCAAACCAAAGATCCAGCTGAAAGTGAAATATTCCTAGTGGAGGGTGATTCGGCGGGTGGTTCTGCCAAACAAGGTAGAGATCGACGCACCCAAGCAATCTTACCGTTAAAAGGTAAAATTCTAAATGTAGAGAAAGCTCGATTTGAAAAAATGCTTTCTTCTGCTGAAGTGGGTACTTTAATTACAGCATTAGGCTGTGGTATTGGCAAAGAAGAATATGATTTAAGTAAGTTAAGATATCATAAGATCGTCATCATGACGGATGCGGATGTCGATGGTGCACATATTCGCACACTATTACTAACTTTCTTTTATCGTTACTTGCCAGAATTAATTGAAAATGGTTATTTATACATTGCTCAACCGCCGCTTTACAAAATTAAAAAAGGCAAGCAAGAGCGCTATCTAAAAGATGATCAAGAATTGAATGATTACCTATTACAAGAAGCGGTGAATGATGCTAATTTATTTTTCAGTGCTGATGTTCCACCAATTTCAGGTATCGCACTTGAATCAGCCGTTAAAGAATATTACAACATTAATAGTGTTATTTCAAAATTATCAAAACACTATAATGCTGCATTGCTAAAAGCAATTGCAAGTAGTCCAGCGGTTGAAGATTTATCCGATACTAAATTTATGCAATCTTGGTGTGATACAGTAAGCAAGAGAATAAATCTAGATTTAACTCCGGCTCAAAAACATACAGTTGTTTATAGTGATAATGAGGTTAAACACACCTTATGTGTTTATGGTGTTGATACAGATAACACCACACTAAGCCAAGCATTTTTTGATTCAGCTGATTATCAAACAATTAAAGCATTTTCTATTAAAATTGAAAGCGCAATTGACGATCAATCATTTATTGAAAAGAAGAATAAACAAATAAAAATTAACAGCTTTAGTGACGTGGTAAATTTCATAATCGATGACGCTAAAAAAGGTCAAAGTTTTCAACGTTACAAAGGTTTGGGAGAAATGAATCCTGAGCAGCTTTGGGAAACCACTATGGATCCTGAGCAAAGAACCCTACTTAAAGTTAAAATTGAAGATGCAATTGCATCCGATGAAGTATTCTCAACCCTTATGGGTGACGAGGTAGAGCCTCGTAGAAAATTTATCGAAGACAATGCATTGTCAGTCGACAACTTAGATTTTTAACCTAATTTAATATAGATAAACAAGGAGTTATATTATGTCTAAACAAAACCCAGTCGTTGCTGTAACAGGATCATCAGGTGCAGGAACTACGTTTGTAAAAAAAGCGTTCGAACGTATTTTTGATGCAAAAAAATTAAACGTAAGTATCGTTGAAGGTGATAGTTTTCACAAATTTGAACGTGCTGATATGAAGCTTGAAGTTGAAAAATCTCGTGCAGCAGGAAAAGTATTAACCCATTTTGCAGAAGATGCAAATCATTTTGATACATTGGAAGCATTATTTAAGCAATACGGCCAAGATGGAACAGGTAAGAAGCGTTACTACATCCATTCAGATGAAGAAGCGGTAGAGCATAATGCACGTCTAGGTACTAACTTAGAGCCTGGACAATTCACGCCTTGGGAGGATATCGAATCAGGTACTGATTTAATGTTTTACGAAGGTTTACATGGTGGTGTCAGAACTGAAAAGTCAGATGTTGCTTCGCAAGTTGATTTGTTAGTTGGTGTTGTGCCAGCAGTAAACATCGAGTGGATTCAAAAGATTCATCGTGATACGTCAGAGCGTCCTTATACGCCTGAACAAGTTGCAGAGATTATTCTTGATCGTATGCCAGACTATGTTAAATTTATTACACCACAGTTTGACAATACGCATATCAATTTTCATCGTATTCCATTAATCGATACATCTAATCCATTTAGTGGACAAGCTGTTCCTTCGCCTGAAGATTCATTGGTGGTAACAAGTGTTAGAATCGACGGTATTGATTTACAAGCAGTTGCTGATAAATTACCTGCAGATGCAATGGCATTTTTACAAAATGACAAGACCTTAGTTTACAAAGGTAGCTACATGGTTGATGTAATGGAGTCAATGCTAACACCAATTATTGATGAATTAATGGCTAATAAGTAGTATTACTGATCAATTGATAAGTCCTGGTGGTTTGAATAACTATCAGGACTTTTTTATGCAACAATCTAAATGAATACCATGAATAATACAATTCCTCAAAAACCAAGCTTTTATCAATTTTTTGTTTACTGGCTGAAACTTGGATTTATTAGTTTTGGCGGCCCAGCGGGTCAAATTGCTATGATGCATCAAGAGCTTGTAGAAAGAAGACGTTGGATTTCTGAACATCGATTTTTACATGCGTTGAATTACACAATGGTTCTGCCAGGACCTGAGGCTCAACAACTAGCCACCTATATTGGTTGGTTGATGTTCGGTGTTCGTGGTGGTATTGTTGCAGGTGTTTTATTTGTATTACCATCATTGTTTATTTTAAGTGGACTTACTTGGGTTTACTTAAGTTATGGTGAGGTTGATGCTGTAGCTGGTATTTTGTACGGAATTAAGCCTGCAGTAACGGCGATTATTCTTTTTGCAGCGTATCGTATTGGTTCAAAGGCGCTATCAAATATCGTGCTTAAAGTATTAGCTGTATTGGCATTTATTGCTATATATCAGTTTGAAATTGCCTTTCCTTATATTGTATTAATTGCTGCAACTATTGGATTCTTTGGTGCAATGATGTCTCCAGACACCTTTACTGTTGGTGCGCATCATGGTGGTTCTAAATCTGACTATGGACCTGCATTAATCGATGATGACACACCAACACCAGAACACGCCAAATTTAAATGGTCACGCTTAGTATCTTTTGCCTTGATTGGGGTTGGATTGGGCGTGGCTATGTTTGTGTTGTTAACAGATCCAGTATTAAACAACATGGCTGAATTTTTCACTAAAGCGGCATTGGTTACCTTTGGTGGTGCTTACGCTGTGTTGCCGTATATTTATCAGGGTGGTGTTGATCAGTATCAATGGCTAACAAGTGTACAAATGATGGATGGCTTGGCGCTTGGTGAGACAACCCCTGGCCCTTTAATTATGATTGTGGCTTTTGTAGGTTTTGTAGGTGCATGGACAAAAGAGATTTTTGGCCCTGAGGCTCAATTTTTAGCAGGTTTTGCTGGTGCGGCCGTTGCAACATTCTTTACTTTCCTGCCATCATTTTTGTTTATTTTTATTGGTGGACCAGGTGTTGAAGCAACCCGAGGAGATCTAAAGTTTAGCGCACCATTATCAGCAGTTACCGCAGCAGTGGTTGGTGTGATTATTAATCTAGCAGTATTCTTTGCACAAAACACACTATGGCCTACTGGCGATGAATTTGATGTTATAGCTGCCTTAATTGGCATTGTGGCCTTTGTTGCATTATTCCGATATAAGGTGGGAATAATGACTGTTATCGCTGTTTGTGCAATGCTTGGTTTAGGTTTAACGCTAGTCTAGCTTACTTAATAACAATATTAACAAGCTTGTTAGGCACAACAATTACTTTGACAATGGTTTTGTCATTGGTAAATTTGCATACATTTTCATCAGCTAGTGCTTGAGCTTCTACAATTGATTTATCAGTATTAGCATCCAGCATTAGCTTTGCACGTAATTTTCCATTCACTTGAACGATAATCTGAACCTCGTCTTGTTGCAGAGCTTTTTTGTCAACTGAAGGCCAAAGTGTATCGATGATCGCCTCTTGATGTCCTAATTGTTGCCACAAGTAATGACATAAATGCGGTGTTATTGGGCTTAATGTACGTAGGATAATTTCAATAGACTCAAGACGAATTGCCATTGATTGTCCATCTGTTTGTTTAAATTTACCCAGTGTGTTGGTAAGCTCCATTAACGCAGCAATTGCCGTATTGAAAGAGTGCCTACGATCAATATCATCAGTTATCTTTGATAAAGTTTGATGTGTTTTTTGACGTATTCGTTTCTGCTCTTTATTTAATGTTGCACCGTCTAAACACAAGGTATCGTTTGTTTGGGCATCTGATAAATAGCCTTCTACCAGGCGATACACCTTATTTACGAATCGGTAAGAACCCTCTAAGCCAGAGTCGCTCCATTCAAGGTCTTGTGTCGGCGGTGCGGCAAATAAGATAAACAGGCGAACGGTATCGGCGCCATATTTTTGAATCATATCCGCAGGATCAACAGTATTACCCTTTGATTTACTCATCTTTGCACCATCTTTTAGCACCATACCCTGTGTGAGTAAGTTTTTAAAGGGCTCGTCATGATTGATTAGACCTTCATCGCGTAGTAATTTGCTAAAAAATCTTGCGTACAATAAATGTAGGATTGCATGCTCAATGCCACCAATATATTGATCAACCTCAAGCCAGTAATCCGCACGCTCATCAAGCATTGCCTCTGTATTATCAGCACAGGCATATCTTGCAAAATACCATGACGACTCAAAGAAGGTATCAAAAGTATCTGTCTCACGCTGCGCTTTACCGCCACAAGTTGGACAACTGGTTTGATAAAATTCTGGCATTTTTTTAATCGGTGAACCGATTCCATCAAAGCTAACATCTTCTGGCAGAGTGACTGGTAAATCTGTTTCTGGCACCCCCACAGATCCGCACGATTCACAATTAATGATTGGAATTGGGCAACCCCAGTAACGTTGTCTAGAAATACCCCAGTCACGCAAACGGTAATTAGTTTGTTTTTCACCTAAATTAGAAGTGCTAAGCTTTTGTGCAATGGCTTCAAAGGCTTCAGAAAAATTAAGGCCATCAAATTCGCCAGAGTTGCACAAGATACCTTTTTTGGTAAAGGCGTTTTGAGTGATGTCATGCTCAGCATTAATAGGTTTGATAACCTCGCGCATCGGAATGGTGTATTTCTGCGCAAATTCATAGTCACGCTGATCGTGTGCAGGAACACTCATGACTGCCCCTGTGCCATATCCCATTAGGACAAAGTTAGCAATCCAAATTGGTACTTCTTGGCCGGTAATTGGATGGATGCAGGTTAAGCCTGAATTGACACCCTTTTTTTCCATAGTCTCCATGGCGGCTTCGGAGGTTTCCATGGTTTTACAATCATCAATAAATGCTTGTACTTCAGTATTGTTAGAGCCTGCCTCTATAGCCAGAGGGTGCTCACTGGCAACAGCTAAATAGGTAACACCCATCAGAGTGTCTGGGCGAGTTGTGTAGACTTTTAATGATTCGTTATTAATTCGGTTAAAACTTATTTCAAGACCAACCGACTTTCCAATCCAATTCTTTTGCATGGTTTTAACCGCATCTGGCCAACCACCTAAAGAATCAAGAGATTCAAGCAACTCATCGGCATAATCAGTTATTCGCATAAACCATTGAGAGATTTCTTTTTTCTCAATGAGTGCATCAGAACGCCAACCACGACCATCAATCACTTGTTCATTGGCTAATACAGTTTGATCTACCGGATCCCAGTTGACCACTGCATTTTTTTTGTAAACCAAACCTTTTTCAAATAATTTAACAAATAACCATTGCTCCCATTTGTAGTATTTTGGATTGCAGGTAGCAATTTCACGTGACCAATCATAGCCAAAACCAAGCTGAGATAGTTGGTCACGCATGTAATCTATATTTTCATAAGTCCATTTTGCGGGTGCAACTTTGTTTTTTAAAGCTGCGTTTTCTGCGGGTAAGCCAAATGCATCCCAACCAATTGGTTGCATGACATTTTTACCCTGCATTTTTTGAAATCTTGAAATGACATCGCCAATAGAGTAGTTGCGCACATGACCCATGTGTAATCGACCTGAGGGATATGGAAACATACTTAAACAGTAGTATTTTTCTTTCGAAGAGTCTTCAACAACCTCAAATGATTTGTTTTCTTTCCAGTATTGTTGTGCTTGGCTCTCTATTTCAAGGGCATTGTATTCTGAATTCATAATTTATATTGATTTATTTACTGCCAATATCACACTGTGAAATGGCCGAATTAAGTTGTAATGTGCCGACTAATTCGTCGATGCTATTAAGATTATTATCAATTAGATATTGACTAATGCCCTGATTAATTTTTGGACAAACAAGTGGATCATAAAATAAAGCAGTACCAATACCAACAGTAGCCGCACCTGCAATGATAAATTCAATGGCGTCATTTGCAGTCATGATGCCACCCTGGCCAATAATAGGCACATTGTAGTGTTTACTGACTTGATAGACTTGGTGCACTTTTAATAGTGCCACAGGCTTAATGGCGGGGCCGGATAATCCACCCTGGTTATTGCCAATGACGGGGGTGCGTGTGGCAGTATCAATTGACATCCCCATTAACGTATTAATCACAGCCAAACCATCTGTACCGCCATCAATACATCGTTGAGCGCTAAGAGCAATATTGGTTTGATTAGGGGATAGTTTTGTAATTAAGGGTTTGCTGGTATTTTTTCGGCAAATATCAACCACCCTGTATGACATATCTGGATCATTGCCAAAAGCAACGCCACCCTCTTTAACATTTGGACAAGAAATATTAATTTCAATAGCATCAATATCAGAGTCATCAAAGCGTTTGGCTATTTCGCCATACTCTTCAACTGAAGAGCCTGAAATATTAATAATAAAGCGTGTTTCCTGTTTATCCAAATTTGGCATAATGTCATTAATAACAACATCAGTACCTGGATTTTGCAAGCCAATTGCGTTAATCATTCCTTGTGGTGTTTCAGTTACTCGGCTTGGTATGTTGCCTAATCTTGGCTCTAAAGTCGTACCCTTTAAACAAATGGCACCAACATCAGTGTTTGAAAATCCTTCGATTCGAGTGTACTCTTCACCAAAGCCAACGCAGCCAGAAAGAAGGATAATTGGCGAGTCTAATTGCAAGCCGCAAAATTCGGTTTTTAAGTTATTGTGCATAGTTAGTATTATACATTTTTGCTGTTAAAATTAGTCATTATGAAAGGTTTGTTTATAAGCGGAAGTGGCACCAACGTTGGCAAAACGTTTATTGCTGAGCGATTGATTCGATTGTTATCAAAAACAAGGTCTGTTGCCGTTAGAAAACCAGTTGAGAGTGATTGTAAAGTTGTTAATGGAAGGCTGATTACTCATGATGCAGTAGCACTTCAAAAGGCAGGTAATATCGTGGAAAACATTAATAATGTTTGTCGCTATCAGTTTACTCAGTGCTCTAGTGGTGAGAGTGCAAGCATTGCATCGGACAAAGTGCTTGGCTTGACAGATCTTGTCGATGCATGTCAATCTAATAATTATGTCGTTGTTGAAGGTGCTGGAGGGTTGCTTTCTCCAATCGCACTAGACACACTCAATATTGATTTGGCAGCCACCCTTAAGTTACCACTGGTTTTGGTTGTTAAAGATGAATTAGGTGCCGTTAATCAGGCCTTGTTAGTAATTAAAGTAGCTGAGCAGTACAATCTAAAGATAGCTTGCGTGGTTTTAAATCAAATTATAGAGAACACACTAGACAATGCAATCGCTATTAAGCGCTATAGCGATTGCAAAGTAGTGATTTACAATGAAAAAAAACTCGATCTATTTGAGAGTGAAATAGATCGAGTTTTTACGTAGTATTATTAATCTAACAATGTTAGTGTTGGTTTTTTGTCAACTTCCGGCTCTTGTTTTTTAGATTCGAAAAACATTCCTTCACCATTTTCTCCTGCATAGATGCTCATTACTGCATCAGTAGGAATGTAAACGTCAATAGATTGTCCAGAGAAACGAGCCTTAAAGCCAACATGATTGTTATCAAGAACCAAAGACTGTGTTGCAGTGCTAGCAATATTTAAAACGATACGATCATCTTGAATAAACTGCGTGGGTACAATCACATTTGTATTGGTGCAATCAACCAGAATATGCGCGGTGAACCCCGAGTCTTCCATCCATTGATGATAGGCTCTGATTAAATAGGGAGCAACGGCAGCCATATTAGTTTAGTTATATTCTTTTTCACAGTCTGTAAGAGATTCTTTGAACGAATCTCTTACAAATAACCTTTTGCCATAGTCGGTAACAGCCTTTCCAGGTGCGCCTAAGTTTATATCAAGCTTTTTCATTCGCCATAATAATGCTGCAAGACAAGCATCTACAATTGTCATGTCTTCGCTTTTGAAGAATGGCTTGTAAGCAAATAAAGGCACTAATTCGATTAAATTACTTTTAAGAATTTTTCTCGCTTCTTCAGCAGCTTTTTTACTACCTGTTTCAATTGTGTTAACAAGCTCAAACCAACAGCCAGCAGAACGAGTGAATCTGAAAATCATCAATCTTTTTTCTGATTTTTCAATAGGATCAACAGGCAATAGTGGTGGGAATGGGAATCTTTCATCAAGGTATTCCATAATCACTGATAAATCGTATAAAACAATACCGCGGTCAAATAATGTTGGCAATGACTGGCAAGGGTTTAGCTCTAAAATATCCTCCGGCATTTCATCGATTTCAATGTTAAAAATATCTCTTTCAATATTTTTTTCAGCCATGATAAAGCGAACAACATGAGACTCAATCTCTTGTGGAGATGAATATAAAGTTGTCGATGAAGGATTAGGTTTTAATAGCATGATATCTTCCCTTTTTAAAATGAAAAAACAGCATTCCGATTAAGGATTGCTGTTGTGTGTTTCTAATAATTGGTGGCTAGCTAGTCTTTCGCACGCCATTTGCCATATTTAACATCTTTCCAATACTCTTGTTTAAGGAGGTAAGACAAAATGAATAATATGAATAAAAATCCTAAGACTTTAACGCCAATTTCGTATCTAATCAGCTTAACGGGTTCTGCAACATAATCCAAGAAGTTGGTAATGTCTCTAACTTCTCTATTAAATTCTTTTTCAGTCTTGTCTTGCTTTGATTTCCACAAAATGTCAGGCATAGCTGCGTTTTCTAACACATGATTATTTACACCATAAGGGCGAGTTTCATCAGCGTAAAAACCTTTAAGATAAGTATAAATCCAGTCTGTGCCACGAGCTATACCTGTTAGCGATAAGTCAGGTGGTGTTGTTCCAAACCATTCCTTTGCGCCATCTTCTGGCATTGAAGAGAATATTGGGCTTCCTATCTTATCAGCATTAAACATTAAGTTTTTGGCCATGTCTGCTTCGCTAATATTTAAGTCCTTAGCGATTCGATTGTAACGCATTAATTCAATTGAATGACAGCCTGAACAGTTGTTCATGAATGATGTAGCGCCACGTTGTAAAGATGCTTGATCAGTAATATCTGTTTTAGCAGCTTCCAAATGAACACCAACAGCTGATGCGCTTGCATTAAAAGAGATAACCATTGCAGCGATTGCTGACAGTGTTGTATTTAATAATGTTTTCATATTAATGCTCCGTCGTTCTTTCAGGTACTGGCTTGGTTTTCCCTATTGAGGTAAACCAAGGCATCAGTATGAAGAATGCAAAGTAAAGGCCCGTAAATATCTGAGCCATTAGGCTGTATAACGGCGTTACTGCTTGCATGCCTAACCAGCCTAAAATGATAAATGAAACCACAAAGATGCCTAAAGCTACCTTATAAGGCCACGAACGATATCTAATTGATTTAACCTTAGAACGATCTAACCATGGCAGTGCTATTAAGATTAATAGTGCTGCAAACATCGCTAACACACCCGGCAATTGTGAACCGAACATTGGTGGTATGGCTCTTAGCACTGAGTAGAATGGTGTTAAGTACCATAATGGCGCAATGTGGTCTGGTGTCTTAAGTGGATTTGCTTCAATATAGTTTGGAGCCTCCAGGAAGTAACCGTTCAATGCAGGTGCGAAGAATACAATCGAGCTAAAAATCATCAAGAATACAACTACACCCATGATATCTTTCACACTGTAGTAAGGGTGGAATGGGATGCCATCTTTAGGGATGCCATTCTCATCTTTATTTTGCTTAATTTCAACGCCATCTGGGTTATTTGATCCAACCGCGTGAAGCGCTACAATATGCAAAAATACCAAGATAACTAAAATAAGTGGAATAGCGATAACGTGTAGTGAGAAGAAGCGGTTAAGTACCGGATCACCTACAGCGTAATCACCAAGAATAAATTCTAAGATTAACTCACCAACAATTGGGAATGAGCCAAATAGATTGATAATTACTTTCGCACCCCAATATGACATCTGACCCCATGGCAGCACATATCCCATAAAGGCTTCAGCCATTAATGCGATGTATAGAACCATGCCGAGAACCCAAATCAGCTCACGTGGCGCTTTGTACGAGCCGTACAATAGACCGCGATACATATGTAAGTAGATGACTATAAAGAATGCAGAAGCACCTGTTGAGTGGATATAGCGAATGAGCCAACCCCAGTCAACATCACGCATAATGTATTCTACCGATGCAAATGCAAGCGCTGCATCAGGCTTATAGTGCATCGTTAAAAATACACCTGTTAAAATTTGAATCACTAGCACTAGAATGGCTAAAGAGCCAAAGAAATACCAGAAGTTAAAGTTTCTAGGTGTGTAGTATTCTGCTAAATGCTCATTCCAAACTTTAGTCAGCGGGAATCTTTGATCGATCCAGTTTTTATTGTTGTCCATATTCTATACTCCTATGATGCTTTTGGATCAATACCAAGTCTGATCAGTGAATCGGTAACGAAATGATATGGCGGAATGACCAAGTTAGTTGGTGCTGGAACGCCTTTGTAAACTCTGCCAGATAGGTCAAATTTAGAGCCATGACATGGGCAGTAGAAGCCACCTTTCCATGCATCACCACCTAGGTCGGCTGCGCCAACTTCAGGTCGGTAAGTTGGAGAACAGCCAAGGTGGGTACAAATTCCAATAATGACAGCAATCTCTGGATTGATTGAGCGGTATGCATTATTTGCATAAGCTGGCTGCTGGTCTTCTGTGTTGTCTGGATCAGTTAGTTCGTTATTTAATGTTGGCAAATTGTCTAGAACTGTTTTGTCACGCTTAAAAATCCAAATAGGTTTTTTACGCCATAGTACGCGAACTAGTTGGCCATTTTCTAATTTTGTAATATCAACATCAACGGGAGCGCCAGCTGCTTTTGCACGTGCTGATGGCATCCAAGATGATAAGAATGGTACCAATACAAAACCAACACCAACTGCGCCTACAACACTAGTGGCACCTGTTAGGAAGCGTCTTTTCTTTAAGTCTATTTCTTGCTCTGACATAAAATTACAGTCCTTTATTTTGAATGTGTATAGATTAAATCTATATTAGAAAACCCAATAATTATACTTTAATATTATTGATGAATTATGTGCAATTCGACTGTCGTTGCGTTATTTATCTGTAAAAACTTTTATCTCAATATGGTTTATTTGTTGACTTGAAGAAATACCTTGTAGTATTATTAATATTTCATTTATTTGCTGTTTGGCTCTAAAGGCTACGGCAGAATTGTTAGTCATTAAGGTTGCGACCTTATCTTTTATTAGACAAAGATCTAAATCTTTAAGTGTGTCAGGCAGCTGCATGTGTAGCTGTGCATTGATCTTATTGTATATTTTTGCCTGCATCATTAGCTGACCAAGCGAGCCTTTGGTTGAAAAGTTTGTTAAATTATCTGTTGGTTTATGCTGACACATTTAATGCAAAGGCCGGTTTATCTATGAGAAAATAGGTTTTTTATAAAAAAACAATTCTTTATATTCTAATGAGTATTATAAATAAAGTTCTATCTAAAATTGTCGGCTCTAGAAATGATCGCTTAATTAAAAAATTACGCATAACTGCTGAAAGTATTACTGCACTGGAGGGTGGAATTCAGTCATTAACTGACGAGCAACTTTGTGCAAAAACTCAAGAATTTAAAGATCGCTACCAGGTGGAGAAATCTCTCGATTCATTATTGGTTGAAGCGTTTGCAGTAATGCGTGAGGCCAGCGTCAGGGTGTTAGGTTTAAGACATCATGATGTTCAGTTAATTGGTGGCATGGTTTTAAACGATGGCAACATTGCTGAGATGGGTACGGGTGAAGGTAAAACTTTAGTGGCGACACTACCCGCCTATTTAAATGCGCTAAGTGGTAAGAGTGTTCACGTTGTTACAGTTAATGATTATTTAGCTGAGCGTGATGCCCAGTGGATGGGAAAGGTTTTTGAATTTCTTGGCTTGAGCGTTGGTATTGTTGCATCCAATAGACCGCCTGAAGAAAAGCAAGTAGCTTATGCTTGTGATGTGGTGTATGCCACTAATAACGAATTAGGCTTTGATTATTTGCGTGATAATATGGCTTTCACCACAGATCAAAAAGTACAAAAAACCTTGAGTTTCGCTATTGTGGACGAGGTTGATTCAATTCTTATTGATGAGGCTAGAACGCCACTTATTATTTCTGGCCCTGCTGCAGACTATGCCGAGGTTTATAAGGCAATCAACCACATGATTCCAAACTTTACCAAACAAACTGAAAGTGGAGAAGGTAAAGAGGTTGTTGTAGAGATTGCTGGCGACTACACCATTGATGAAAAGCATAAGCAAGTGTTGTTGACTGATGATGGCCATGCTAAGGCGGAAGGTTTATTAATTGATGCTGGCGCATTGCCAAAAAGCGCAAGCCTTTATGATGCGAGTAACATTCTTTTAATGCAACATATTAACTCTGCGCTTAGAGCTCATATGTTGTTTCACAAGGATGATAATTACATTGTAGATGGTGATGAGGTGGTTATTGTAGATGAATTTACTGGTAGAACCATGCCGGGGCGACGTTGGAGCGAGGGTTTACATCAAGCCATTGAAGCCAAAGAAGGTGTCAGCATTAAGAAAGAAAATCAAACGCTAGCTTCAATCACTTTCCAGAATTATTTCAGACTATATGAAAAACTATCTGGAATGACAGGTACTGCTGATACTGAAGCAGTTGAGTTTCAGGATATTTATGGCCTGGAAACAGTGGTTATCCCACCAAACAAATTATCGGAACGCGATGATAAAGCGGATCAAATTTATCTTACGTTAGAAGAGAAGTTAGAGGCAATTTCTAATGATGTGGAAGCATGCCAGAAGACTGGCCAGCCAGTGTTAGTGGGCACAAGTAGCATCGAAAACTCTGAAGCGATTTCAGACTTACTGAGTAATAAAAACATTACACACGAAGTGCTGAATGCTAAACAACACGAAAGAGAGGCAATTATTATTGCTAATGCAGGTGCAATAGGCGCAGTTACTATTGCCACCAATATGGCTGGCCGAGGTACTGATATTGTACTAGGTGGCAAAAAAGCCGATGATGCTAATGAGCAACAACAACAAGATTGGGCAATTGAGCACGATAAAGTAATTGCCGCAGGTGGATTGCACATTGTTGGTACCGAGCGTAATGAATCTCGCCGTGTCGATAATCAATTACGTGGCCGTTCAGGTCGCCAAGGCGATGTTGGGTCAACACGTTTTTATTTGTCTTTAGAAGACAACTTAATGCGTATTTTTGCCAGTGAGAAAATGGCATCCATGATGAAAAAGCTTGGCATGGAAAAAGGTGAGGCTATTGAGCATAAGATGGTTAACCGTGCTATCGAAAATGCACAGCGTAAAGTTGAAGGCATGAACTATGATTCTCGTAAGAACTTACTTGAATATGATGATGTTGCAAATGATCAACGTAAAGTAATCTATGGTTTGCGCGATGGATTGATGAGCACAAATGATGTTCAAGAGCGTTTTATTGAAATTAGGCAAAGCGTTATTGGCGATCTTTTTGCAGGCTATATTAGTGCCGGTCAAGCTGAAGAAGACTGGGATGTGGAAGGCTTGCATAATGCTTTAAAAGCTGATTATAAAGCCGAATTTCCTTTACAACAGTGGCTTGATGAAGGTGTAGATGTTGATGAGCTTGAAAGTAGAATTGTTGAAGGTTTAAGTGCAATTTGCGATTATAAAGAAGAAATCGTTGGTGCTGAATCAATGCGGGGCTTTGAAAAGGCGGTTATGTTACAAACGCTTGATCATTATTGGAAAGAGCATTTAGCTGCTATGGACTATCTACGTCAGAGTGTAAATTTACGTGGTTATGCACAAAAAAACCCAACTCAAGAATACAAGCGCGAGTCTTTTGCTATGTTTACAGATCTTTTGAGCGTGATTGATATAGAAATTGTCAAATCTCTGTCCAGTGTTACGATTAATGAAGAAACTAACGCAGCAGATGTTGAGCAGCAAGATAATGCTGGTGCTATAGCTCAACATGAAGAGCCTGTCACGGATAGTGAGGCAGCTGAAGAGCCAAACACAATTGAAAAAGAAGGTGAAAAGGTGGGACGCAACGATCCATGCCCTTGTGGTTCTGGAAAAAAATACAAAAACTGCCATGGCTAGCATGCCGCCAGCTCAATATTATATTGGGCTTATGTCTGGCACCAGTCTTGATGGGGTGGATGGTGTTATTGTTGATCATCAATGTCAGCGAATTATCGCTCAAACCTATCAACCTTATGTTGAGCAGCTAAAGCAAGATTTACGCCAGTTAACTCAAAGCGGACAAACCTCGTTATCAAATTTGGCAGAGATTGATATTAAGGTGGCCCGTATTTTTTCTGACACCGTGTTGAGCTTGCTAGACAAATCGGGAATATTGGCGACACAAATTAGCGCTATCGGTTCACACGGACAAACGATTTATCATCAAGGTGGTCGTTATTCTATGCAAATCGGTCATGGTGCTTTCATTGCTGAGCAAACAGGTGTTACTACAGTGGCAGATTTTCGCATGCAGGATGTGGCTGCAGGTGGTCAAGGGGCGCCACTTACGCCAATGTACCATCGCTTATTGCTGAATGGGAAATCTGGCTTGGTAGTTAATCTGGGCGGCATTGCTAATATTAGTCAGATCTCTAACGATATGGTTTCAGGCTTTGATACTGGTCCAGCCAATACATTATTGGATAATTGGATAAAGCAACACAAGGCTTTAGATTATGATCACGATGGCTTATGGTCTAGAAGTGGACTAATTGATAAAGCCCTATTAGAAAAATTATTATCTGATGAGTATTTTCAATTGTGCACGCCTAAGAGTACCGGGCCAGAGTATTTTAATTTAGAATGGCTTTCTGGTTATTTAACGGGCAATGAGGCGCCAGAAGATGTTCAAAGAACATTGGTCGAGCTAACTGCAATGAGTATTTCTCAATATATTTCAGATAAGTCCGATGTATATCTATGTGGTGGTGGCGTACACAATACATTTTTGCTAGAGCGTCTAAGCTATTTAAATCCAAATAGTGTTATTATGCTAACTAATGAATTAGGTGTGCATGTGGATTACGTGGAGGCGGCAGCCTTTGCTTATTTTGCTAAGCGAACACTTGCTCAGGAGCCATCGAATATAGTCGAAGTAACTGGCGCAAAACAAACAAGAATATTAGGAGCGATTTATGCAATTTAAACTACTTCAGCCAGATGATTGGCATTTACATGTTCGCTCTGGTGAGGCGTTAAAATCAGTGATTGGCATGAGTGCTAGGCAAATGGGTAGAGCCATCATCATGCCTAATTTAAACCCGCCGGTGACCAACGCTACACAAGCACAAGTATATCGAGATGAGATTATTTCAGCCTTGCCAGAAGGGGAGGAAATCGATCCTTTAATGGTGTTATATTTAACTGACCATACTAACATTAAGGACATTGAGCAAGCAGCAGCAAGCGGCATTGTTAAGGCTGCGAAACTTTACCCTGCTGGCGCAACAACCAATTCTGATCGTGGCGTCACCAACATTAAAAATATATACCCCGCTTTGGAAATGATGAGTAAGGTTGGTATGTTGTTGCTTGTGCATGGCGAGGTCACTCACGCTAGTGTTGATATTTTTGATCGTGAAGCGGTTTTTATTGATCAAGTGTTAACCCAAGTGGTTAAAGATTTTCCTGGTTTAAAAATAGTATTTGAGCATATAACCACCAAGGACGCGGTTGATTTTGTTTTAGAGTCCAGTGCAAATGTGGCAGCTACAATCACTCCGCACCACTTATTGGCTAATCGCAATGACATGCTTGTAGGCGGTATTCGTCCACATTATTTTTGCCTGCCCATTCTAAAACGAGAAAATCCACATCAATTAGCACTGCTGGATGCGGCAACTAGCGGCAATGCTAAATTTTTCTTAGGTACGGATTCAGCACCGCACGCAAAAGATGCAAAAGAATCGGCTTGTGGCTGTGCGGGAATATTAAGCTCTCATTGTGCAATTGAGCTTTATGCAACCGCATTTGAATCGAAAAATGCCTTGGATAAATTAGAAGGATTTTCCTCAAAATTTGGCCCTGATTTTTATAATTTACCAAGAAATACTAATACAATCACCATAGCCAAGCAAGATTGGACGGTGCCAGATAGCTATGAATACGCAGGATCAACTATCGTGCCGTTTATGGCGGGCCAAGTATTGAATTGGAAGCTTATTGATTAAAGTATGTTTTAGCACTTTGAGTGTCTAAAATAATTTGAGCTTTAAGCGCTTCGAACGAATCAAACTTCTTTTCGTCACGAATGCGTTGTTTGAAAGTAACATTAGCTAATTCACCATAAACAACCTGATCAAAATCAAACAGAAAGACTTCAAGCAAGATGTTTTCACCGTTGACTGTTGGGCGTTTGCCAATATTGCAAACACCATTAAATCTTTGGCCGATGATATCTACTTGTACTGCAAAAATCCCCAATACTGGACTTATGTTGCGCTTGATTGGAATATTAATGGTTGGGAAGTCGATGGTTCGACCTAGCTGCTTTCCATGAATAACTTTTCCAGCAATGCTAAATTCACGTCCTAGCATTTTAGTGGCCGATTCAAGTTTGCCATTTGCCAATAGATCTCGAATGCTCGAGCTACTTGCTCGACAACTATCACATAAAATGCTTTGAGTGTTTTCAACTTCAAAATTTGCCTTTAAAGCAGAACTTTGTAGTAATTTAAAATCACCTGTACGGCCAAACCCAAATCGAAAATCATCACCAATTAGGCAAAATTTCATTTTCAATTTATTGATTAAAATTGTTTGAATAAAGTCATCGGCACTCATCTTGGAAAAAGCCTGATTAAATTTTATGATCAAATGAAAATCTAAGCCAAGCTTCTCTAAAAGTTGGTGTTTTTGTTTGAAATTGCTAATAGTTGCTTGTTCTCGACCAAAAAAACTCT
Source organism: Candidatus Thioglobus vulcanius (assembly GCA_910595855.1). Taxonomy (GTDB): domain Bacteria; phylum Pseudomonadota; class Gammaproteobacteria; order PS1; family Pseudothioglobaceae; genus Thioglobus_A; species Thioglobus_A vulcanius. Next base: position 26,349 of record CAJVCJ010000026.1, read on the forward strand.
GCGGCGTTGGCGAGAATGAAATTAAGACAGAGGGCAGGCCTAATAGTTTTGATTGCTTAACGAGGCGATCAATAATATGATGATGGCCAATATGCACGCCATCAAAATTACCAATAGTCACAACACTACCAGTGTATTTTTTTAAATTATGTAGTCCGCGAATAATTTCCATTAACCTATTTTAATCTATTTGGCCTGTAGAACTCTATTGCGTTTGTTTTGTGTGTTTGTCTAGTTGGCTAATAATGCTAGAAACAGGTTTTGGAGTGCCAACGCTAAGTAATTTAGGGTTATAAAATTTATGGCGATTGTTCTGTGAGCAACTAACGATGATTGTGTGAATATTTAAATGGTAATGGGTAAAGGTGTGTTTAAAAATTGGAAGTTTGGTTATGATGGAGCAGGATGGGTCAAATTCAAGCAGCATTTGATTAATTGTTTCAGGGTTGTCTTCACATTCAATAAAGCTCCACAATCCACCCCAAATACCCTTACTTGGTCGCCTATACAAATGAATATGGCCATTTTTTATAAAAACCAGCATTGCAATTGAGCGATTTGGTTTAATTTTTTTTGGCTTGGGTATTGGGTACTCGGATTGGGTTTGGTTTTTATTAGAATTGCATAAATTATCAACGGGGCAGTGTGAGCATTTTGGCTGACTGCGCGTACATATTGTGGCACCTAAGTCCATAATAGCTTGTGTGTAGTGATCCGTTCTGGTGTTTGGCGTGTAGTGATCTGCCAATTGCCATAATTGATTAAGCGTTGCACTCTGAGAATAATGCCCTTTTACTTGGTGGACTCTTGCTAGTACACGCTTTACATTGCCATCAAGAATGGTGTGCTTTTGCTTAAAGCTTAGTGACAAAATTGCACCTGCAGTTGAGCGACCAATGCCAGGCAGAGCAATTACTTGTTCAAATTCTTGAGGGAATTTACCATCATATTCACAAACTATAATTTTTGCAGTTTTGTGTAAATTTCTAGCTCTAGCATAATAGCCTAGACCTGCCCACTGAGCCAAAACAGCATCTTCTGAGGCGTGTGCCAAATCATCCAATGTTGGAAATACTCGTGTAAACCGGTTGAAATAATCAATAACTGTTGCAACCTGAGTTTGTTGAAGCATAATTTCACTGAGCCAAACGTGATAGACGTTAATGCAAGATTCTTCATGCTGGCCTATTTTAAGATCTCCCAGGGGGTTGTTATGTATTGCTTGCCAGGGGAGATTGGTACGCCCATGTTGATCGAACCAAGTTAGCAACTGGATTGAGAAATTTGACAATTTATTAGCCAGCCTCTGTTATCCGAGCATTACCCAGCGATGGGCAAAATATAGAGCAAAGATTAGCATTAATCCAAAGAAGTAGGTACTGATACATTGCTTGATGGTGGTAATGCTACAGTTTTTCTTACAATTAGCTTGAATATTAAACAAGATGAATAAAGTCCAGACTATTGACAGAAATAATAAGCCATAATTGACAATTTCGAGTGTTTCCATATTTATTAACCTGTTTTATGAGCTACAAACAATGATAAGCAAATTTAACCAAACAGGGGTTTTATTTCAATTTCAATGGATCTGCTGGATCAATGCCTTTCATGAAGGGTTTTTTCACATCTTCATGAGTGGTTTGATAAACACAGCCAATCCAGTTGCTAATAATTTGTCGAGTGGCATCATGCCAAGTGTTGTCTAGTGTCTTACTGATCAAGCCTTCTGGAAAATCTGCAATTGTAAAGTCACCTGCTATTAGTTTGGCTTTATATTCATTAAGAATAGCCTTGTTTTGCTCATTAAGATAATGCTCAGGAAAGATAGGATAATCTTCACGTGATTTTGATAAATAACTAATAATTTCACGTTTATATTCTTTTAGCAGACTAATGGTGTCATATTCTGGATGTCCTTGAAAGAAAATAATACGCAACAAATCTTCACTCACACATAGATGTGCACCAACATTACTATCGACCAGAGTGTGAATGCCGGCTGTTTCAAACTGAGTTTTGGTGATTTCATTAAAGCGCGAGTGTGGCACATTGAAGCCTGTATTGACACCACTCATGAGTGGATGGCTGCGATCCTTAATTTGATGTTTGAATACCCCCCAACATTTATGCTTCATGGCCTGGCGCTTTTGAGCGTATTTGAATTCCATTACGGCGTGAGTTGCTAAACAAGAACATAGGGTGGAAGTTACATGATCATACGACCAGTCAATAACAGACTTTAATTCTTCGTAAAACGGAGCTTTTTGTAGGTTGGCCTGCTCAACATGTGCACCTGTAACAATCAACGCATCAAGCCCCTGTGCTTTAATCTCTTCAAAGCTTAAATAGTGATCTTTAATGTGTTTTGCAGCCTTGTCACCACGCTCAATCGAAGGCAATGTAAAAGGATGTAGATAAAATTGTGCAATTTGATTAGAGTGGCCAATTAAACGGAAAAATTGACGTTCAGTCGCCTCAAGCGCTGCATCGGGCATCATATTGAGCAGGCCGATATGCAACTCTCGGATGACTTGCTGATTGGCACGATCTTTACTTAAAACAATCTCACCTTCTGATTTAAGTCGCTCAAACGAAGGTAGATTTGAATGGGCAATAAGCGGCATTACGTCATTGCTCCTTCAATCAGCCTAAACACTTCAGCGGCATTTTTACATTGGTATAAGTCTTCACTATCAATGGTGTAGCCATGTTTCTGCGCAATAGCCTCATATTTAGGCTTTCTGTGTTCCAGTAGGCGTGGAAAGATCCAGCGTGCAAATTCATCGGGATCTATTTGCGCTACGTAAGTGAACTTGTTTTCTGCCAAGTATTGTTCGAGCTGTTGTTGTAGAAATTCTGCTTGATAATAAAGAGGCTTTGGATGCGCTTGAGCGCGCTTGATAAGCGTCTCTTCATTGACTTTACTAGCGCGAATATACAAAATAATAGTGTGTTCAGATAAAAGTTGATAAACTTTATTGTCATCTAGCTCGCACAAGGAGCCACCCGCATCATTGATAAAATTATTAATACCTTGGCTTCTGGCTTTGTCGATAAATTTTGGAACATCAAGCATGGTTTGGAATTCTGCTTGTCTGAATAATGCTTGACGACGAATAAACTCATCAATAGGCAAGCCGCCCAGCTCTGGATTACCCACTTTTCCTAAAAAAGCTGATACCGAAGATAGGTTGTCAAAGGTGATGTTGTTTTGGATGATGATTGATTCGTTGTCTAATAAGCTTCTAAGGCAGTTATCTTGTCTGGCGTGTGCCTTGATATTTTTTAAAATATCTTGATTGAGGTAGCGTGCACCTATGCGATAGTCACCTGAATAATGAAAATATTGATCTTCTTTAGATAGGAGTTTTGCTAGGTGGGTTTTGCCCACGCCAGACATACCCAAAAGCGTTAAACGTTTTTGTTTGGCATTTTTAAATTCGTCAGCAGAGAGTCTCATGTGCTTTGATTTTAACGTCAAATTTTGCGTTATAGTAAGCCATCTGCTTTAAACATGTCGCGAATACCACGAAGTGCCTGACGCGTACGATGCTCATTTTCAATTAGGCCGAAGCGTACATACTGATCGCCATAATCACCAAAGCCAACACCCGGTGAAACACCGACTTTTGCAACTTTAAGTAATTTTTTGGTAAATTCAAGTGAGCCCATAGATTGATAAAATTCTGGAATTTTAGCCCAAACAAACATAGTAGCCTTTGGTGGTGTCACTGTCCAGCCAATACTATTTAAGCCACCACATAAAACATCACGACGATCTTGATACATATCAGATATTTCTTTAACACAAGTTTGATCACCTTCTAGCGCTTCAATGGCGGCAACTTGAATTGGGGTGAACATGCCGTAATCTAGGTAAGATTTTATTTTGGCAAGTGCGCCTACTAGGGTTGGATTGCCGACCATAAAGCCAACACGCCAGCCAGGCATATTGTAACTTTTTGATAATGAGAAAAACTCAACCGCAATATCTTTGGCACCTTTGACTTGCATAATGCTCGGCGCTACGTAACCATCAAATGCAATATCAGCATAGGCCAAGTCTTGGACTACCCATATTTCGTGCTCTTTAGCGATCTTGATTACTTTTTCAAAAAAATCTAACTCAACACATTCGGTGGTTGGGTTGGATGGGTAATTAAGTACCAGCATTTTAGGTTTTGGCCAAGTATTTTTAATTGAGCGCTCTAGTTCAGTTAAAAAATCATCTTCTGGGCCACAAGGTACGTGTTGAATATCTGCACCAGCAATAATAAAGCCATATGGGTGAATTGGGTAGGCCGGGTTGGGTACCAATACAGTATCACCTGCACCAACCACTGCTTGAGCTAGGTTGGCCAAGCCTTCTTTAGAGCCAATAGTAACAATCGCTTCTGTTTCAGGGTCTATATCAACATCAAATCGTTTTTTGTACCAATTAGAGATGGCTTTTCGTAAGCGGGGAATGCCTCGAGAGGTAGAATAACGATGCGTGTCTTTGCGACGAGCTGCCTCTACTAGTTTCTCAACAATGTGATCAGGTGTTGGCTGATCAGGATTGCCCATGCCAAAGTCAATAATATCTTCCCCGCGAGAACGCGCTTTTGATTTTAGCTCATTGGTAACAGCAAAAACATAAGCAGGAAGTCGTTTAATTCTAGGGAAGTCGTCGTTCATAATTTGTTTAGTTAATTGCTAAAAGCTCAACATCAAATACCAAAGTTGCATTCGGTGGAATAACATTGCCTGCACCCATTTCACCGTAAGCCAATTTTGAGGGTATGGTTAATTTTCGCTTACCACCTACTTGCATGCCATCAACACCTTGATCCCAGCCAGGGATCACTTGTCCAACGCCTAACTTAAAATCAAACGCTTGATTTCTGTCCACGCTAGAGTCAAATTTTTTGCCATTAGTAAGCCAGCCAGTATAGTGCATGGAAACTCGATCGCCAGCTTTACAAGCCTCGCCTTCGCCCAATGCTAATTCCTCAATAATTAAGTCCGCCATAATGTTCTCCTAATAGGTTAATGTAATATTGTAAGCGCTAAATTTTCTAATATTAAGCACGCCACAGTCAAGTATTAAATACTGAGCCTTAATGCCTTTTAATACGCCAGAAATAATCGGCGTTTTATCAAAATTTAGCGAGATAATTTTGCTAGGATATTCTACCACAGGGTAGTTTATTTCCAAAGCTTGATTGTCTAGTATTTGAGCATTTGTAGTGCTGATAGTATCTTGTATGCGCTCAAGAAGATCTTCTTTAATTGGCAATAGATCAATCGAATCCACCTCATTTTTCAGCATCTTTCGCCAATTGGTCTTATCATTCACATATTGCTTAAGTGCCATTTCCACTTCACCAGACTTTAGCCTTGTATCCACTTCAAGAATGGGTATGGCGCTAACGGCACCTTGGTCGATCCATCTATGAGGTATATTCTTCTTGCGTGTAATACCAACCTTTACACCCGATGAATTAGCTAGGTAAATTACATGCGGTGTAAAACAATTATCCAGCCCCCATTGTGGCTCACGACAAGTGCCCAAATGATGATGGCAGGTTTCTGGCTTCATGATGCATAAATCACAGCTTGCTAACTTTTGTGAGCATGGATAGCAGTGACCCTGAGAATAGCTCTTGTTGGTTTTTTTGCCACAATGTTGGCAATGGATAGCTTGGTTGAAGCTTAGGCTAATCGACTCACCTATTAGGTCGTTCATATTGAGCAGTTTGTCACCAATTGGCAGTTGATATTGTGCAATCCCTCTATTAATATGGGTGTGCATTTTGCTAATTGGGCCGCTGAGTTGCATCGAAATATTAGTTCGTAAGTAGCTGCTGAACTTGCTGATATTTTTCAGCTGTTTTGTCAATAATGTGTTTGGGCAATGTTGGCGCAGGAGGGGTTTTGTTCCAGTCCAAGGTTTCTAGGTAATCACGCACAATTTGCTTATCAAAACTTTGAGGACTGGTTCCAATTTGATAATCTTTGGCCGACCAAAAACGCGAAGAATCTGGCGTTAACACTTCATCCATTAATGTGAGCGTATTGTTTTCGTCTAAGCCAAATTCAAATTTAGTATCAGCAATAATAATGCCACGCTCTAGTGCAAATTCAGCGGCAAATTGGTATAGCGCTAAACTTGCATTTTTAACTTGGTGAGCCAAGTCTTCGCCTAGAATTTCTACCGTAGTGGAGAAATTAATGTTTTCATCGTGCTCACCAACAGCTGCTTTGCTAGAAGGAGTGTAAAGCACTTCAGGAAGTTTTTCTGCTAATTGTAAGTTTTCAGGAAGTTTGGTGCCACAAATACTGCCAGTTTTTTGATAATCCTTCCAGCCCGAACCAATAATATATCCTCGTACAATTGCTTCTACCGCCAAAGGCTTGAGCTTTTTAACAATAATCGCTCGACCTTCAACCTGTTGAGTATCGGCCGTAGATAGTACGGTGTTTAGTGACTCATGAGTCAGGTGGTTAGGAATAATATCTTGTGTTTTATCAAACCAAAAATTAGCTACTTCGGTTAGAACCATGCCTTTTTTGGCAATACCGTCATCAAACACAACATCAAAAGCGCTAAGTCGATCTGTGGTGACAATTAGCATGCGCTTTTCATCAATATCGTAGATGTCCCTAACCTTGCCTTTTTGAATAAGAGGTAAATTTAGGTCTGTTTCAAATAGAGTGTCCACGGGCTGTCCTTATTAATAATGGTGATAAGTGTAAAGATCTCTTATGGTGTATTTTAATCGATTATCAGAAATTATCAGCCTTTTTAAAACTGTGCTTTAATTTATACCAATGCTGCCCATGGTAAAATAGACGAAAAACCGCCATGCTAAAAAAACTACTGATCCTCGCCATTTTTCTAAGCCCTGCTGTTAAGGCGTCACCACTCTCTGATGGTGCCATGCGGTTGATTAAAATTGGCAATGAAATTAGCTCTCGAGATGTTGTATTAAGAGGCCAGTCTTTATTGCTAAAAGGTGCGTTTGACCTCAATGACTTTGATGCCATGTATGAAGCCTCAAAACAAGTTAGACAGGGTAGTGAGCTAATGGGCTATCAGCCACAAGAGCGAGAAGCTAACGAAATTTTAATCAAATTAGTGCGTAGAAGCTTTGATCCAGCGCTGTATGAATACGCACTGTATTTACTAGATGGTAGTCATGGTTTTGTTAAAAATGAGTTTTTAGCGCTAAATTTATTTGAAGAATCTTTTATCATTCATGGTAACGCTAAGTCTGCCATGATGGCGGCTATTATTCGCAACGAATCGTTAGTTTTGGGCACAAAAAAACCTCATCGAATTGATGAACTGATTACATTTTCGATTTTAAACAAAGTGCCTGGTGCTCAAGCTTATCAGGCTCAATATATCGATAAAGATTATTTACATGACTTGGAGCCAGAGAATTGGAGTCAGTGGATTAGCGAGCAATAGCTATAAACTGGCTAAAACTTTATTCACTTGCGAGCGAAATTTCCATAATTCAGCGCGACTAATTTTTTTCTGTATAGGTAGCTTATGGCTAAGTGGATTTTTACGTGTACCCTTGTAGCGCAATTCATAATGTAAATGAGCACCTGTAGATCGACCTGTTGACCCAACATAACCAATCACTTGACCCTTTTTAACTTCCTTTCCTTTGCGAAGGCTGGGTGAATATTTAGATAAATGGGCATAAACAGTGGTGTAATGAGCACCATGCTTAATAATAATAGCCTTTCCAAGTGCGCCTTTCCAGCCTTTAAGGGTAACCATACCATCAGCAGTTGAGTGCACTGGTGTACCATGAGCAGCGGCATAATCTACTGCTCTGTGTGGTCGGTATGTTTTTAAAATAGGATGGTAGCGCTTGAGCTGAAATTTAGAGCTAATGCGTTTATATTTAAGTGGCGCCCTTAAGAAGGAGGAGTTGAGTGTGTAGCCGTAGCGATCATAATATAAAGATTGATTATGACTGCCTGCATAAGAAAAAGCTTCAATGCGCTTGTTGCCACCCTTGTAGACAATGCCAACAGGCTGTTTAGAGCCATCACTAATGATAAAAAATTGATCACCCTTATGCAAATCTGAATTGAAGTCTAAGCGCCATGACAAGGCTTCAACCACTGTATTAATCGTGTTTAGGCTCAGTCCAGCTCTTTGGGCGTCATATCCAAAAGAATTGTCAATGACAACAGTAGTGGTTGAGAGTGGCCTGGACTCGGTTTGATTTATATTGGATTTATTGGTAAATCGAGTGCCTAATAAAACAACCTCAAGACTCTTCTTGTTGTGAGGTTTGTGGCTAAGTGATTTAAAGTGGCGATTCGTATGCAAACGAATGGTAATTTTTTCACCAATATTGAGCTGGTTAAGCTGCTGGTTTTGTTTGCTAGCAGACAGTAGATTGGCTAAAAGTCGCTTGGATAGTCCTAACTTAGAAAAATATTTGCTCAGTGAATCGCCTGACTTAACAGTAAAGTGATATTCGTTATCTTTGCTGTGTGCAAAAGCCGTACCAATGCTAGTGTTTAGTAAAATAAGTAGTAAGACAAAAGAAGAGAATTTAGACATAAGATTGAATGATCTCGTTGGCAGTTAGTCGTGCAATTTTGTCATTATCAATAACTTCAGCAAGAGAAGATGGATAAAAATGACTAGACATAGCTAATGTTTTTTCGATAATTTTGGCAATATCCAAAAATTTAATTTTATTATCGAGGAAACTTGCAACAGCAATTTCATTAGCAGCATTGATAGTACCCATGGCACTGCCACCCTGCTTAAGCCCTTCAAACGCTAGACGCAAGCAAGAAAACTTATCAAAATCTGGCGGGTAAAATTCTAACGGTGAGTTTTGAGTTAGGTCTAACGCAGGGACGCCTGAACTGATACGATCAGGATAGCTCATAGCATAAGAGATAACCGTACGCATGTCTGGATTTCCTAGCTGAGAAAGTGTTGAGCCATCATTAAAATAGACCGAAGAGTGAACAATACTTTGAGGATGCATGACCACATCAATGCGATCAGCTGGCAAATTAAATAAATAGTGTGCCTCTATCACTTCTAGGCCCTTGTTCATCATTGTAGCTGAATCTACTGATATCTTACGCCCCATTGACCAATTTGGATGAGCACAGGCTTGATCTGGCGTGATATTGGTTAGCTCGCTAAGCGGCGTATGTAAAAATGGCCCGCCACTGGCAGTAAGCTGTATTTTGCTTAAGCCTGACAATCCGCCTTGTAAGCATTGAAAAATAGCACTATGCTCAGAATCAACAGGAATAAGCTCAGCGTTGTTATCCTTTACTGCCTGCATAAAAAGATCACCAGCTAATACCAGCGATTCTTTATTGGCAAGCATAATGCGTTTACCTGCTTTTGCAGCAGCAAGGCTAGATGCCATGCCAGCAGCGCCAACAATAGCGGCCATAACTTGATCGGTATCAGCATGTGAGGCGATTGTCTCAAGCGCTTCGGCACCAGATAATACCGTTGTGTCACTTTGAATTTCACGTGAAAGCTGCTCTGCTGAAGTTTCATCAGTCATGACTGCAAAGTCTGGTTGATATTTTTCACAAATAACCAGCATCTGCTGCCAGTTGGTATGTGCGCTTATTGCAAATACATTGAACTTTTCAGGGTGTAGATCAACCACAGACAAAGTGCTTTGCCCGATAGATCCGGTCGCCCCTAATAAGGTTAAATTGATCATAGTAGACTAAGGCCAAGTAAGAAAAATGGCGCTGCAGCGGTCAATGAGTCGATACGATCAAGAATTCCACCATGGCCTGGTAAAATATTACCGCTATCTTTGATGCCAGAGGTGCGCTTAAATAAGCTTTCGTATAGATCGCCGAGAACAGAAACACTGGAAATGACAACGGCAAGCATTATATATCCAGCGTAATCACTGGCGGCAATTTCTTGGATTTGTAAAAATATAACCATAATAACAACGGCGAATAAAATACCACCAATAGCGCCTTCAATAGATTTTCCAGGACTTACTTTTGGTGCAAGTTTATGCTTACCAATCGCTCTACCAACAAAATATGCGCCAGTATCAGCACCCCAAATTAACAACATTAATAATAGAAAATAAACAGAGCCATAATTTGCATGCAAACTAGTTAGCGCTACCCACATTGGTACTAGTAGCATAACGCCACCCATTACTCTAATGATGCCAGAGCCATACCAAGAGGCCACATTTTTAGGATAACTAACAACCCAGAATAAATTTAACCCCCACCAAGCTGCAGACACAACCAAAACGGTTTGTAGGTTTTCCGAATGAGCTGAGGCAACAAAGGCACAGCCAACAATGCCTAGTACCACAAGTGCCCGATAAAGTGGTTGATCAATCTTAATCAGGCGTGTAAATTCCCAAGCACCTAGCGCAACGAATGACAGCAATAAATAAGCAAAATAATCAGTTGGCATGGTGAAAATTGCCCAAATAAATAATGGGGCCAAAATTAGAGCGGTTAAGATTCGTGCTAATAACATTAGGTTTCCTTGCGTGCGCCAAAGCGTCGGTCGCGATGATTAAAGCTTTCAATAGCTATGTTTAGTTCGGCTTCATCAAAATCCGGCCAAAGGGTATCGGTAAAGTAAAACTCACTATAAGCAACATCCCAAAGCAAAAAATTACTTATTCGAAGCTCGCCACTACTGCGAATAAGCAAATCTACTGCAGGCTCATTAGCTAATGATAAATATTTTGAAAACCCTTCAATGGTTAGATCTTCTGGGCTGATGTCACCTTTAATAGCAGCTTGTGCAGCTTGTTTTGCAGCTTGTGCAATATCCCATTGGCCACCATAATTAGCCGCAATAACCAAGGTTAACCCGGTGTTATCAGCCAATTGAGCCTGAGCTTCACGAGCAATTGTTTGTACATCATCTGGAAATAGTGATAAATCTCCAATGATCTTTAAGCGCACACTGTGTTTGTTAAGTTTTTTAACTTCTAGCTTAAGTACCGTTAAAAAAAGTTTAAACAATAAAGATACTTCTTCACTAGAGCGATTTTTGTTTTCACTGCTAAAGGCAAACAACGTTAGGGTGTTGACACCCATTGCACCACAAGCTTTAACCACAGTGCGTACCGCCTTAACACCTTGTTGATGGCCAACAATGCGCGGTAAGTTGCGCTTAGAGGCCCAGCGGCCATTGCCATCCATGATGATTGCAATGTGTTTTGGAATGTTTGTCATAGGCCAAGATTATACCCAACCAGTTATAATTGACCACATAACAAACGTTGAGAGGTAAAATTCAACCCATGAGTTTAGCAAAAAGAATTATTCCTTGTTTAGATGTGCGCGATGGCCGAGTGGTCAAGGGTGTGCAATTTGTCGATATTAAAGATGCGGGTGACCCAGTCGAAGTAGCCAAAGGCTATGACGAGCAAGGCGCCGATGAAATCACTTTTTTGGATATTACCGCATCACATGAGGGCCGTGACACAACTGTGCATATGGTGGAAAAAATTGCAGAACAGGTGTTTATTCCGTTAACCGTTGGTGGTGGCATTCGTAAAGCTGAAGATGTTCGTATTATGTTGAATGCGGGTGCTGATAAGGTGGCAGTTAATTCTGCCGCTATTTTTAATCCAGATTTGATTAATGAGCTGAGTGAAAAATTTGGCTCACAGTGTATTGTGATTGCTATTGATGCTAAAAAAGTATCAAGCACTCCTAATAAATGGGAGATATTTACCCATGGTGGGCGAAAGCCAACAGGAATTGACGCGATTGAGTGGGCCGTTAAAATGACCGAAGGCAGTCATGGTGCAGGTGAAGTATTGTTAACGTCGATGGACTGTGATGGTGTTAAAACAGGGTTTGATCTTGAATTAACTCGCGCAGTTTCTGATGCAGTCAAAGTGCCAGTTATTGCCTCGGGTGGTGTTGGAAATTTAGAGCATCTATCTGAAGGCGTGCTAGAAGGCGGAGCGGATGCAGTATTAGCAGCCAGTATTTTCCACTTTGGTGAATATACAATTGAACAGGCCAAACTCTCTATGCGTGAAAGAGGTATTGAAGTTAGGCTTTAAACAAGTCAAATCCATTTTTTCTTGGCAATCTAAGTGTATGATAAGTTAATTTTTTTACATCAAAGGCTGCCATGAACTCAAAAAAAGAACTGTGGATTTTATTAGCTTCTTTTGTGCTGCCAATTGCTTTTGGTAGTGCTTTTTTTTACCTAAGCCCCGGCTCATTTACCAAGAGCACGGTTAATTACGGTGAATTTGTTAATCCGATTATTAGTACAGCCGATCGCGATGTTATTTTTAGACAGCCTAGCACTGGAACGCTTCAAGGAGTTTGGACCCTGGCTTATGTAACCGATAGCTGTCAGCAGTCCTGTCGAGAAACCCTTGAAGATATGAATAAAATACGTATTTTGACCAATGAAAATATGCGTCGTATTCAAAGTCTACTGTTAATCAACGGCCCAGTTAAGGGTTTAAATGCTAACGTATTGCTTGCACAAGGTAGCCAGGAGCTCACTAGCCAGCTAAAAGCGTTTCCAGACAATCATTTGTTTTTAATTGATCCTTTAGGAAATGTAATGTTGCATTACAATCCTGAGGGGTTATCAATTAAGCAAGTCCTTAAGGATCTAAAGCGCTTATTTAAATATTCTAGAATCGGTTAACCGACATAATGCCCATGACTACTATATCCAACTTACTAGGCCTTTGTAAATTAAAGGTCGTTTCTTTAATACTGTTAACCGCAGTGGTTGGTATGTTTTTAGCCGTCCCTGCACCCTACTTGCCAAACTGGCTGTTGGTTATTTATGCTTCATTGGGGATTGGTATGGCCGCTGCATCGGCGGCTGTATTTAATCATGTAGTTGATGAAAAAATAGACACTCAAATGTCACGCACTGACCAGCGCCCGCTACCTCAAGGAAAGGTCAAACGCCACCAGGCGCTTATTTGGGGAGTTGCATTGGGCATTACCGGGCTTGGCATACTAGAGTTATTTGTTAATACGCTAACAATGGTTTTGACCTTTGTATCTTTAATTGGCTATGCAGTAGTCTATACAATGTACTTGAAGCGAGCCACACCGCAAAATATTGTCATTGGCGGTGCCGCTGGTGCGGCGCCACCGGTTCTAGGCTGGACAGCTATTACCGGTGGTCAAAATATTGAATTTGCTTTGTTATTGTTTTTAATTGTGTTTATCTGGACGCCACCACATTTTTGGGCGCTAGCAATTCACAGGGTTAAGGAGTATAAAAAGGTAAACATACCAATGCTGCCCGTTACCCATGGCATTGACTATACAAAAAAACAAATATTACTTTATACCATTTTATTAATTGTAGTCAGTGTTTTGCCTTATTTGGTTGGCATGTCTGGATTAATTTACTTGGTTTCAGCCTTGATTTTGGGCGGTATTTTTTTAGGCTATGCGATTAATATAAACAATCGACCTAAGGACGTTAAGATTGCCTGGAATACGTTTACTTATTCAATCAATTACCTGATGTTAATTTTTCTGGCCTTGTTGGTTGATCACTATTGGCTAATCACACTATAGGTGTCAAAGATGAAAGACATTGGCCAGGTGGTTAAGGCGGTTATATCCGCCATGATTGGAATAGGAAAGAAAGAAAACCTCTCTAAAGACTTCGGCAGAGCAGAAAAGCAAGGGCCACTAGCCTATATCATTGTTGGGTTAATCATGACGGGTATTTTTATTGGTGCAATTGTTCTGGCCGTTGGCTTGGTACTATCTTAAAGACTCATTAATCTAGCGTACTGATTGTTAAGTCGAGCGCACTTGCAATTTGTTTCGAATAATGAGGATTGGTTAAAAGCCCGGTTAGCTTTAAATCGGGATTTAGCAAGATATAGCTTGCTGTATGGTTGATAAGGTAACTGTCATGCTGATCCATGTGATTATTAGTTGTGCCATGCGCTTTGTCCATCTTTTGTGGCATCTTACCTTTCTCATGATAAACGCCCAGTTGCTTGGTTAGCGAAACTAGATTTTTATGGGTTGCGCTTAATCCTATAAAATCTTGATTAAAGCGTGCCACAAAAGCATCCAGCTTCCCAAGATCTCGTTTTGGATCTACTGAAATAAAGATAATTTGAAGTCTATTTGCAAGCTTCATATTGCTAACAGCTTGGTTTAATATGGCCAAATCTGTTGGACAAACATCTGGGCAAGAAGTGTATCCAAAATATAATAAAGACCACTTCTTGTTAGCTAGCTCAGAAAGTTGCACGGTTTTGTTTTGATCATTTAGTAAGTTTAGTTCGCCAGTTAAAGGCTTGGCCTGAGGATACAGTGACAAAGTTGGTGCAACTTGATTTTTAAGTTGTTGGATTGAAGGCTTGCTAGTGGCAAAGTAAATAAACACAAGTAAAGCCATAACAATTAGCAGAGAAGTAATTTGTAAGAGTGGGTATTTTTTTTCTGATTTCATATATTTATTGGCGTTTAAAGGTTTTGTGTATTAGGCTGACTACACTTAATAGTAATAGCAGGCCAACCACATTGTGCAAAACTGCAATAGTCATAGGTAGAGACTGCAGTACGTTAGTGATTCCTAACGCTATTTGCATCATTAATAATACCGCAATAATTTTTAAATGGTTGCGTAGTTCTCGGTACTGATAGAAACGAAGAATTGTAAAAAAAATTACCACAGTTGTGGTTAACGCTCCAATTCGATGTGCCATTTGGATGCCTGCTCTAGTGGTGTTGTCCAAAACTCCATATTCATAATTGATACCAATTGGCCCCCAGTAGAAGATCTGACCAAGTGTTGTTTGTGGCCACCAAGTATCTAAACAAGTCGGAAATTGATTGCCACAGGATAATGCCGCATAGTTGGTGCTAGTCCAGCCACCAAGTGCTATCTGAATAAATAACACAATCAGAGTTGTTAGCAATAATAGCTTATTGGTTTTGGAAATGTTACTTAAAACAGGACCAGGCCTGTTTTGATTAAGTAGCAGCCAAAAAAGTACTGAAGTGGTTATAAATCCACCCAGCAGATGAATAGTTACAATGCCAGGATGAACCAATAAGGTCACAGTCCACATGCCAAATGCACCTTGGAGCATAACAAAAAAAGCAGCAAAAGTTGGTAGTGGCATCGACTGACGATGCAAAGTTCGATTTTTGAGTGCCTGCCACCAAAGCAATAATATGACCAAACCAAGAGATGAAGCAGCATATCGATGGATCATTTCTTTCCAGCCTTTGGCTGACTCCAGCGGCCGATCATAGCCTTCAAGCTGGGTTCCGTCTATTGCATCTGGGACAGTCAGCTGTCCGTAACATCCTGGCCAGTCAGGACAGCCAAGGCCAGCATCAGCAAGGCGCGTATAAGCGCCAAGTATGACCACTATCAAGGCTAAGATAATCGATAATTCCAACAACTTTTTGTACATGAGTTTTTTTTAATTATGTGCCAAAAAAAACCACCATTTAGTATTGATACTAAATGGTGGTCTATATAGATTATATTTTCTTTAATCTATATAGTTAATCATTTCCTCGTAAGCATGCCATGTGGCATGAGCCAGCACAGGGATAACAATAACCAAGCCAAAGAAATAGGGCGTTAACAATCCAAGTGTTACCACAGAGCCAACTAGCAGTATCCAGAAAAACATCACTAGCGCATTTTTAGATGCCGCTCTAAGGCTGGTAGTAATTGCTGTTAGTGGGTCAACATCTTGATCGTGGATCATTGGGAATGAGAACCAACTGATCATAAATGCGATTAGCGCCAGAACTAATGTAAAAATTGAATAGACAATTAAAAATACTGTGTTTTCACCGTTAGTCAAACTACTTAAAACACCTTGAATGATTGTTTGATCTGCACCAATGGTATTCAAAGATCCGGCGGTAAATACTGCATAGATCAAAGGTGTTAATACCATCCAAGTTACCGCTATTAGCATCAATAAAATAGATAAAAATATTGAAGGACATGAGCCATTTGATTTAATAGAAGCTTTTAAAACGCTACCAATAGTAGGCTTTTCACCGTTAGAAATTTTTCTAGAAACATCATAAAGACTGATGGCAGAAATAGGACCAAGAATCAAGATAATCATAACCACCAACGGGGCTGCGACATCATGTAATGAGGCTGATTGTGATAAAAATGTCCATAGATTGTATACCACGAGAGTAAATAATCCGCCATAAAAAACAGCCAGTTTAGGGCAAATCATAATATCCTTAAAGGCTTTAATAATCCACGTTGCTGGGGACCCAAGACTAATACTGTTTACGGTTGCTTTTTTTCCTGCATTTTTTTGCATTCTAACAGTTTGCATTGATGCCATTCACTCTCCTCATTTAAGTTAATTTGATTGGCATTAAATCATTCATTCTTTAACTTGTCAAGAATATTATTAAACTTTGGTTTAAATCATTTTTTTCTAAAAAAATAGTGCAACAAGCTAAAAATCTATAGTAAGATAGTTCTAAATTTTTTGATCAGCCCGGTATTTTACACGGGCGATTGCTTTTATCTGGGGGGGTATATGGGCAAATTATCAAAGGTTATAGCATCGTCTATAGCGTTATTATCTACAGCAGTATTTTCTGAATACGGCTTAAACATGACTGAAGGTGTTACTTCAATCAGTCATGATATCTATGATCTACATATGATGGTTTTCTGGGTATGTGTGGTGATTGCTGCGATCGTATTCGGCGCAATGTTCTATTCTGTTTTTGCTCATAGAAAATCTAAAGGCGCTGTCGCAGCGCAATTCCATGAAAGCACTAAAGCAGAAATTCTATGGACACTGGTTCCAGTTGTTATCTTAGTGGGAATGGCTATTCCCGCCTCTAAAACATTAATTGATTTAGAGGATACATCCAAGGCAGAAATGACTGTTAAGGTCACCGGACACCAGTGGAAGTGGCAATATGACTATCCTAAAGAAGGTATAAGCTTTATTTCTAATTTGGCAAAAACTTCTAAGGATTCAGTCGCTTCAGATATAGATAATCTAAGCAATGAGAATTATAAAACAGGTGCGACAAGTGTTGATAACTACCTATTGGAAGTAGACAAGCGACTTGTTTTACCGGTCGATACCTCAATTCGTTTCTTGATTACTTCGAACGACGTAATTCATAACTGGTGGGTTTTAGATTTCGGCGTGAAGCAAGATGCTAATCCAGGCTTTATTAATGATGCATGGGCTAAGGTCGATAAAATCGGCACCTATCGTGGCCAATGTGCTGAGCTATGTGGCAAAGACCACGGCTTTATGCCAATTGTTGTTGATGTAGTCTCTAAGGCAGATTATGCTAAATGGGTTGAAAAAGAGCAGGCAAGTGCTGCTGCTGCTATTGCAAGCGCCACCCAGGTTTGGTCAAAAGCCGACCTAATGTCTAAGGGTAAGAAGGTGTATGAATCAAATTGCGCAGGCTGTCATAAGATGGACGGCTCTGGTATGCCACCAATTTTTCCAGCCATAAAAGACTCTGCCATTGCAAACGGTATAGCTTCGGAGCATATGGCAATCGTATTACATGGTAAAGCTGGAATGCCAACATTTAAAATGCTGGGTGATGCAGATCTTGCCTCTGTTATTACTTATGAGCGTAACGCATTTGGAAATACCGGTAGCGTGGTTCAGCCTTCAGATGTTAAATCTGCTCGTTAATTAAAGGAGAAATACAATGACAACAGCAACAGCTTCTCACGACACTCATCATGGTCCAGAAAAAGGTCTAATGAGATGGGTTAAAACTACTAACCACAAGGATATTGGTACGCTTTACTTATGGTTTGCATTTTCAATGTTATTAATTGGTGGTGCGCTAGCAATGGGCATTCGTATGGAGCTTTTACAGCCAGGCTTGCAATTAATGGAGCCACAATTTTTTAACCAGCTAACCACTATGCACGGGCTTATTATGGTGTTTGGTGCCATTATGCCTGCTTTTGTTGGGTTGGGAAATTGGTTAATTCCGATGATGGTAGGTGCTCCAGATATGGCATTGCCTCGTATGAACAATTGGTCATTTTGGATTCTTCCATTTGCTGGCGGACTGTTATTAAGCACGTTCTTTATGGAGGGTGGTGCACCGGCATTTGGCTGGACGTTTTACGCACCTTTGTCAACTACCTTTGCCCCAGACAGTACTGATTTCTTTATTTTTGCAGTTCATTTATTAGGGTTCTCATCCATCATGGGTGCGATTAATATTATTGCAACTGTGCTTAATATGCGTGCTCCAGCAATGAAATTAATGGATATGCCTTTGTTTGTATGGACGTGGTTAATTACTTCGTTCTTGCTAATTGGCGCAATGCCAGTTTTAGCGGGTGCGGTAACTATGATGCTAACTGATCGAAATTTTGGCACTGCATTTTTCGATGCAACAGGTGGTGGTGATCCGGTTATGTTCCAGCATATCTTCTGGTTTTTTGGTCATCCAGAAGTATATATTATGATTCTGCCAGCATTTGGTGTGGTGTCACATATCATTCCAACCTTCTCTCGTAAGCCTCTGTTTGGATATTCCTCCATGGTATATGCAACTGCATCCATTGCATTCTTGTCTTATATTGTGTGGGCACACCATATGTTCTTAACTGGCATGCCAGTTGCCGGGGAGTTGTATTTCATGTACGCAACCATGCTCATTGCCGTACCTACAGGCGTGAAAGTATTTAATTGGATTTCAACTATGTGGCGCGGTTCAATGACATTTGAAACGCCAATGTTATGGGCAATTTCATTTGTATTCTTATTTACGATTGGCGGATTTTCCGGATTAATGCTGGGTATTGCGCCTGCAGATATTCAATATCACGATACTTATTTTGTGGTCGCGCATTTTCATTATGTATTGGTGACTGGCGCCTTGTGGTCAATTATTGCAGCAACTTTTTATTGGTTGCCAAAGTGGACTGGAAAAATGTACAACGAAAGCTTAGCAAAGATTCATTTTTGGTGGGCAGTTATCTCAGTAAACGTCTTGTTTTTCCCTCAGCACTTTTTAGGTCTAGCTGGCATGCCAAGAAGAATTCCAGACTATTCATTACAGTTTGCTGATTTCAATTTTATTTCATCAATTGGTGGTTTTGCATTCGGTGCGTCGTTTATTTTATTTACTTATATAGTATTTGACTGTATTCGCAACGGAAAACCTGCAGCTGCAAGACCTTGGGAAGGTGCCAAAGGACTAGAATGGACATTAGCGCCAAAAGCACAATACCATAGCTTTAATACGCCACCATCTAGAGAGTTGATTGAATCGGAGTCTCAGCATTCATGAGTGAGGATAGAAATAAAGGGGTTGTAGTTACAACGATTATTACTGGCAGTATTGCATTGGCAGTATTTGTGGCAACGATTGTTTTTTATGGCTAATGAGTTGAGGTCACAACGTAAGATTAAGGCATCGTTTTGGGTTAAGTTAATATCTGCACCCATTTTTATGTTTGTTTTTGCTGTGTTTATCATGCCACCAATTTACGATGTATTTTGTGAAATAACAGGATTTAATGGAACAACTGGGCGGGTTAATGCTGAACAACAATATGTTGTTAATGAAGAGAGAAAGGTTGAGGTGAGTTTTTTTGCAATGACGATGGGAGGTTTTCCTGTGCAATTTAAGCCTAAGGTTAATTCGATGGAAGTCGTTCCTGGAAAATTCTACACAACCAGTTACATTGCTAAAAACAATACAGATCAAATTATTATTGGTCAAGCGGTACCAAGTGTTGCACCAACTGATGCGGCACTACACTTTAAGAAATTGGAATGTTTTTGTTTCAATAGGCAAGTGTTCAAGCCACATGAGGAGCTTGAAATGACATTAAGGTTCGTGGTAGAGCCAGAGTTAGATAAGCGAATTCAAGACATTAGCTTATCATACAATTTTTTTAAACTTGAAAATTAAACAATAAGGAAGGGGAAATGAGCGAAAAACAATACTATATTCCAGAGGGAACTTATTGGCCAATTATTGGCTCTATTGGTATTACAACATTGCTAGTCGGTTTTGCTAATCAAATGCATGGTGTTAGTTGGGGGTCATCGGTTATGGTATTGGGTTTTGCTATTACGGTATTTATGTTGTTTGGTTGGCTTGGTCAAGTTGTTAATGAAAGTGTGAACGGTAAATACAATGATCAAGTTGATCGCTCTTTCCGTTGGGGAATGAGCTGGTTTATCTTTTCAGAAGTTATGTTTTTTGCCGCATTTTTTGGTGCGCTTTTTTACGCCAGAACCTTAAGTGTGCCATGGCTTGGTGGTGCCGACAATAACGTATTCACTCCCGAGTTATGGAACGGGTTTAGCGCAAGCTGGCAGCAAATCGCCTTTTCAACACCGGGCACTGTATTGCAATCTGGAACAGCAATTTCAATTCCAACAGAATTGGTTGCTGCTACAGGATTGCCAGCCTTAAATACAATACTATTATTGCTTTCTGGCGTTACCTTGACATTTGCACACCATGCATTAAGAGTTGACAAGCGCAATCATGTTGTTGGTTGGTTAATTGCAACCATTGCACTGGGAGTGGCTTTTTTAGGATTTCAGGTGGTCGAATATGGGCATGCATATGCAACTGGATTAAAGCTTACTTCGGGTATTTACGGCTCTACATTCTATATGTTGACAGGATTCCATGGTTTTCATGTTTCACTAGGCGTGATAATGTTAACGGTGATTCTGTTTAGAGTGCAAAAAGGTCATTTTAGTTCGGATAACCACTTTGCTTTTGAAGGGGTGGCATGGTACTGGCATTTCGTTGACGTAGTTTGGTTGGGATTGTTTGTATTCGTTTACTGGGTCTAAATTTTATATAAGGAGATAATATGTCAAGCTTAATTATTATAGTTATTATTGTTGCCATCTTATTGGCGCTAGGATCGGGGCTGATTGGTCTAACGCGTGGTGGCTCAGCTGGATCAGATAAAATGTTTCGCTCATTGGTGGTGCGAGTTGCGCTATCTTTATTCTTATTTGGCTTGTTAATGCTATCAGGCTACATGGGGTGGATTGAGCCTAATGTTGTAATTATGGACGGTACCATCGACAAGTGATTAAAAAAATCGTCTCTATTCCTGGGGCGTTAATAGTTGTTGTTATTTACTTCCTGGTGTCGCTAGGCTTTTGGCAGCTTGATCGTGCTGACGAAAAGCGTGATATTGAGCGGCAAATTTTTGAAGCTCAAAGTTCAAAGCCTAAGTTGATTTCCAACCCGTTAGAGTTGATCAAAAAAGAGCATTACAATGTGCTTGTAAGTGGCCATTATGCAGCTGATCTTCAGTTTATTTATGACAATCAAATTGTTAATTCGAATGCTGGATATTATGTCATGACACCGTTTATTATGAACGATCGTCAATCGATTCTTATTAATCGTGGCTTTATTCCATGGAATGGTAGGCGTGATAGGATTGCTGATATTACTATTGATGATCAGCAAAGAACCATCGAGGTGTCACTTATAAGGCCAGTCCAGAGGCCTGAATTAAGCAAAGAAAAAACAACCAAAAAATTCCCAATGCTTATTCAATCGCTCAATATAGAGCAACTCTCGAGTCAATCAAAATTAGATTTAATACCCATAACTGGACGACTTAAAAAAACACAGAGAGATGGCTTTTTTAGACAATGGAAGCCTTTTTATGGCAGTGTTGATAAGCATTTAGGCTATGCATTACAATGGTTTTTAATGGCATTGGCTCTATTTATAATTAGCCTTAGGCTATTGTTAAAACGTTCAGCGTAATTATAGCTTTATGGTTTTTTCTAAAATAATTCAAAAAAACCATAAAAATTGATTTATATCAATAAATACTTACTTGAATAACGGTATCATATTATACGGTGCAGAAAGGCGTGTGATTATTAGTAGCCTATATTACCTAAAGATTTAAATTAAACAAAAAACAAAAAAAAGGATTATTCATGAATTTATCAGAAAAGTATGACTTAGGCGTTGTCAAGTGGTTTACCATTATGGCATCAGTTTACTTAGTGGTTGGTACACTGCTAGGCGTATACATCGCTTCCGAGTTGGCCTTCCCGTTCTTAAATGATCTGGGCACAGACCTTCCTTACTTCCAATTTGGTCGTCTTAGACCGCTTCATACCAATGCGGTAATTTTCGCCTTTGGTGGATCAGCACTAATGGCAACAGCTTTCTACATTGTACAGCGAACTAATCAGGTACGCCTTTGGTCTAATAAGATGGCTTGGTTTACTTTCTGGTCATGGAATACAGTCATCCTTCTTGCGGTGATAACACTGCCTTTAGGGTTAACCCAGTCTAAAGAGTATGCAGAATTAGAATGGCCAATTGATATCCTGATTACTTTGTCTTGGGCATCATATTTATACAATTTTGTTATGACAATTCACGTCCGTGATCGCAACAAGGTGCCACATGTTTATGTAGCGAACTGGTTCTTTATGGGCATGATGGTGATGGTAACTTATCTTCACGTAGTTAACAATCTGTCTATTCCAGTAGATTGGTTTAAATCTTATTCTATTTTCTCTGGCGTCCAAGATGCAATGATTCAGTGGTGGTGGGGTCATAACGCCGTTGGATTTTTCTTAACAGCAGGCTTCTTGGGAATGATGTACTACTTTGTTCCTAAGCAAGCAGAGCGACCAGTATATTCATACCGCTTATCTGTAATTCATTTCTGGGCATTGATGTTTGGTTATGTATGGTTAGGCGCTCACCACCTACAATACACAGCATTGCCAGATTGGGCAGGTTCATTAGGCGCAACAATTTCTCTTGCAATGATCATTCCATCATGGGGTGGTGCGCTAAACGGAATCTTGACACTATCAGGTGCATGGGATCGTTTGCGTGAAGACTATATCTTACGTTTCTTAATTATGTCGTTAGCATTCTATGCAATGGCTACTTTTGAAGGTCCAGTAATGGCCGCTAAGAACGTAAATGCATTATCGCATTACACAGACTGGACTATTGGTCACGTACATGCAGGTGCATTAGGCTGGAACATTATGGTTGCTGCAGGTGCAATGTATCACATGATTGAAAGAATCTATAACGTAAGAATGAATCAAAAATTAATGGCTACTCACTTCTGGGTACATACCATTGGTACAGTGACATACATTGTTGCAATGTGGGTATCTGGCATCATGCAAGGCTTGATGTGGAGAGCATACGATGAGTACGGTACATTAGCATATACATTTGCTGAGTCAGTATCTGCGATGCATCCTTATTATGTAATGAGAGCAACGGGTGGTGTGCTGGTACTTATTGGTGCAATCATTATGTTAATCAATATTGTTAGTACGATCCGTAGATCGGAATCTGTGCAAACAGCCAACGCATAAGGGAGAGCATCATGGCAAATAATAATGGAAAAGAAAGCTTACAAACAAAACTAGAAAAGAACATTTTTGCAATGTACTTGTTTATGGCGCTAGCAGTGTCATTAGCCGGTATTGTACAAATTGTGCCTTTGTTTACAAATCCTGAAACAATTAAAGATGAAGTGACACTAGCTGATGGTAGTACACAAAGCTTGCTTTGGCAGCGTGCCGAAGGTCAATCTTTGTCTGATTGGAAGGCTGGCGATGGTGTTCGCCCTAATACTCCTCTAGAGGTGGCAGGACGCGACATCTATCAACGTGAAGGTTGTTACTTGTGTCATTCACAAATGATTCGTCCATTCAGAGATGAGAAAGAGCGTTATGGCCACTTCTCTCTAGCAGTGGAATCAGTATATGATCATCCGTTCCAGTGGGGCTCTAAAAGAACAGGCCCTGATTTAGCACGTGTTGGCGGTAAATATTCAGATGAATGGCATATCTTGCATTTGCGCCATCCACAAGCATTAGTGCCAGAGTCAGTAATGCCTAAATATAAATTCTTGGATAACGCAATGGTTGATGGTGAAGAAATTGCCACACACATGAGTGGACTGAGAAAAGTAGGTGTGCCATATACAGATGCAGATATTGCAAGTGCTGAAAAAGCAGTTGAAGGTAAAACTGAAATGGATGCGATGGTTGCTTATTTGCAAACATTAGGCACAATGATTAAATTTGAAGACGGCGTTACTTACCGCGAATAATGACTTTAGTTGATAAAATCGGTGCAGCAACAGCAGTCGTCGTATTTGTTTTATTAGCCGGCGCTTATTTTTATGCCTATAGGCCAAAAAATAAGCAACAATTTGAAGACTTACGAAATTTTGTCAATGATGATGACGAACGTTAAGAGGAGAAGATAATGAGCGAACATAAAAATCCATTTCCAGGTGAAAACAATACAGGCCACTTTTGGGATGATGAGCAAGATCTAAGAGAGTTAAACAATCGACCGCCACGTTGGTACATGCAGTCTATGCTGGTAGGCTTGGTAGCGATTGTTATTTATTCATTCTACTATCCAAGTATTCCTTGGTTTGGTGATCACTATAAAGGTTCAGCTGGCTGGACTCAGATCACTGAAATGCAAGAAAGTGTTGCGCAACTTGAAGAATATCGTGAAAGAAAGTTTGCTGCTACTGAACAGGCAATTGCAGACAGCTCATTAGAAGATATTGTTCGTGATGATGAATTAAGAACCTATTCGATTAAAACAGCTAAAACCCTATTTGGTGA
>CAJVCJ010000027.1 GCA_910595855.1 Candidatus Thioglobus vulcanius
CTACTGCTGTCATTTTTGGTGGTATTGGATTTATTGACGATTATTTGAAAATCAAACGAAAATCATCTGATGGATTAAGCTCTCGCAAAAAAATGCTAGGCCAATCGGTCGGCGCAATAGTCATCGGATTTTGGATTGTATCTGCAATCGATAGCCCTATTCAAACCGAACTGCTTATTCCATTTTTTAAAGATGTGACATTTTCATTAGGTGTTGTTGGTTTTCTTGTGCTGACATATTTTGTTATTGTTGGATCTTCCAACGCTGTCAATTTAACAGATGGGCTGGACGGGCTGGCTATTATGCCGGTCATTTTAATTTCTAGCGCCTTGGCATTATTCGCCTATATCAGTGGTAATTATAATTTTTCAAGCTATCTAAATATGCCATTTATGCCTGGCACTGGCGAGTTGTTTGTTATCTGTAGTGCTTTAGTTGGTGCTGGTTTGGGATTTTTATGGTTTAACACCTACCCTGCAGAAATCTTCATGGGTGATGTTGGCTCACTAGCATTGGGTGCTATTTTGGCAGTTATTGCCATCCTTCTACGTCAAGAAATTTTACTATTCATCATGGGTGGTGTATTTGTAGCTGAAACGCTAAGTGTTATTATTCAAGTAGCTTATTACAAGCGCACCAAAAAACGCTTTTTCTTAATGGCGCCGATTCATCATCATTTTGAGAAAAAAGGTATATCAGAGCCAAAAATTATTGTTCGCTTTTGGATGATCACTTTAATCTTAGTACTGGTTAGTCTTGCCTCAATCAAGATACGTTAAAATACCATTACTATGAAAACCACACTCACCAAATGGGATCAACGCTACCTATCACTTGCTAAAGAAGTTTCGACCTGGTCAAAAGACCCCTCTACTCAGGTAGGTGCAGTAACTGTTGGCAGTAAAAAGGAAGTTCTTTCCCAGGGGTTTAACGGCTTTCCTCGCGGCATCCATGACACTGATGAGCGTTACAATAATCGTGACATAAAATACAAACTAGTGGTTCATGCAGAAATGAACGCTATTTACAACGCAACTTACTCTGGCGCCTCTTTAGATGGTGCGACACTATATGTTTACGGCTTGCCAATTTGCTCGGAGTGCGCCAAAGGTATTATTCAAGTTGGTATAAAAAAAGTTGTAGTTGAGAAATCCAAAGAACTTGATAACTGGAATGAAAGCGTTCAACTCTCAAAAGAGATGTTTGATGAATCAGGTGTCGAGTTAATTATTACCAATAAAACTAATTATGTCTGAAGTCTCTAAACGTCGTACCTTTGCGATTATCTCTCACCCTGATGCTGGTAAAACCACCGTCACTGAAAAACTATTGTTATATGCAGGTGCGATTAAAACTGCCGGTAGTGTCAAAGCCAGAAAAGCCAGTACACATGCAACTTCTGATTGGATGGAAATGGAAAAAGAAAGAGGTATTTCCATTACCTCATCTATCATGCAGTTTGAATATGACAAGCATGTTATCAACTTACTTGATACACCAGGACACGAAGACTTCTCCGAAGATACTTATCGCACTCTAACAGCAGTTGACTCAGCGTTAATGGTAATTGACGTTGCCAAGGGTGTAGAAATGCGCACAATCAAACTCATGGAAGTTTGTCGTTTGCGAGACACGCCAATTCTAACTTTTATCAACAAACTTGATCGCGAAGGTAAAGAGCCGATTGATCTTTTGGATGAGGTTGAAACAGTGCTAAACATCGAATGTGCACCGATTACTTGGCCAATTGGCATGGGTAAGCGCTTTAAGGGTGTCGTGCATTTGCTTGAAAATAAAGTTTATTTATACGAAGCAGGTAAAAATTCTGAGATTGGTGAAAATATAATTATCGAAGGTGTTGATAATCCACAATTGGATGAAATTCTAGGTGCGGATATTGCTCAAGAGATGCGTGAAGAGGTAGAGCTTATTACCGAAACTACCACGCCTTTTAATGTTGATGATTTTTTAGCAGGCAGACAAACGCCAGTATTTTTTGGTTCAGCCATTTCTAACTTTGGTATTCAAAATTTACTTGATGGCTTTATTGAGTATGCACCTATTCCCCAGGATAGAGAATCAGATGTACGCAATGTTAAACCTGACGAAAGCAAACTTACTGGATTTATCTTTAAAATTCAAGCCAATATGGATCCTAAGCACCATGACCGTTTAGCCTTTATGCGCATAGTTAGCGGTGAATATAAAAAAGGCATGAAGGTCTTGCAAGTTGCCACCGGCAAGCAAATAAAAATCGCCAATGCAGTGACTTTTATGTCACGTGAACGCTCTAGCACTGAAGTGGCTTATGCAGGTGACGTGATCGGTATTCATAATCATGGTGGTATTAGCATTGGTGATACATTTACCCAAGGTGAAAAACTCACTTTTAAAGGTATTCCAAATTTTGCACCAGAGTTATTTCGTCGTGCTCAACTTAAGGATCCTCTTAAAGCTAAAGCCTTGCAAAAAGGCCTTGATCAACTTTCGGAAGAAGGCGCAACTCAAGTTTTTCGCCCTATTATTAATTCTTCACAAATTTTAGGTGCGGTCGGTGTTTTACAATTTGATGTGGTCGCTCACCGTCTTAAATACGAATACAATGTTGATTGTCAGTTTGAAACGATTGCTATTGCTACAGCACGCTGGGTAACAGGTAGTGATAAAGATATTGAACAGTTAAAGATTAAAGCAGGTAATAACGTAGCCATTGATTCTGCCGGCATGCTGACTTACTTAGC
>CAJVCJ010000028.1 GCA_910595855.1 Candidatus Thioglobus vulcanius
TTAAACAACGAGATAGATGAAAAAGAGATGATTGAAAGATCAATTATTGCCACTCGTCAGCTCTGTAAGCGCCAGAGTACTTGGCTTAAAAATGAAGCTAATGGACTAAGACTTGAAAAAAGTGATGTGGAACAGTGTTTAAGATTTATTAATGAGTGATGATTCTAACTGCTTAGAACTGCCTTTTTAAAAGCCTTCCCTCGGCATTCAAAATTATCAAACATGTCAAAACTTGCACAAGCTGGCGACAATAAGACAACACCATTATTGATCATGCCTTTAGCTAAAGACACTGCCTCTGGCATATTTTCAGCATGAATGGTTTGCGCCTGATGAATACCCTTATCAAATTCCACAGCACTTTGACCAATCAATACAACAGCTAAAACATTTTGATCAATTAATTCAAATAATTCACTATAACTCTCATCTTTAGCAACGCCACCAGCGATCAGAACAATATTTTCATGTTTTTCTGTTAACGCCTTGATCGCAGTAACGGTTGACAAGGCATTAGTTGCTTTTGAATCATTATAAAATTCGACACCCTGTTGAAGGGCGATCCACTCTAAACGATGCTCTAAACCTTTAAAAGATTTAATGCACTCAGTCATGACTGAAATATCCAAACCAATTTGATCGCCTAATGTCAGTGCTGCTAATATATTAGCAATATTATGTTCGCCGATGAGTTGCATGTCATCAACCCCCATTAACACGTCATCACCTTTGAGAAAATAACAACTCCCATGACAGGTTACCGTGCCAAAATCTTGGTCTGATTTAGGCATATCAAGGCCAAAATGAATGGCTGAAGATTTTTTGGGGATTAAAGCCTCATCAATATTAATAACTAAATTTTGGCAGTATCGATACAAGCTTAATTTTGAAGCGGTATAGTGCTCAAAGTTTTCATATCGATCTAAATGATCTGGTGTAATATTTAACACTACGCCTGTCAATAAATTTAAGTGCTTTGTATAGTCGAGTTGATAACTGGATAATTCAACAACATATAGATCAATATCATCTTCTAGACAATCTAAAACAGGCTTGCCGATATTACCACCAATGGCTGTTTTCCTGCCAGTTGCACGCGCCATTTCACCTAACAATTGTGTCACGGTTGATTTACCATTAGATCCTGTTATACCTACAACAGGCGCCTGAACAACTCTAGAGAATAATTCAATATCACTGGTAATTTCGATATTTTTCTCACGCGCCCAAACAACAATGGATTCTTTTTGCGCAATACCAGGGGAAATGAAGATTTCATCAATCCCATCTAGCACTGAAATATCCCAAGCTCCAGAACAAACCTCAACCGTCGGAAATTTTTCTGAAAATCTTGATGAGCGATCACTTTGTTGACGAGAGTCAGCCACTTTAAAAGGGATTTCTTCTTGTGCTAAAAATCGAGCAATAGAAAAACCTGTCACTCCTAAACCTAAAACTAGTTTCATGCTATTGTTTTATATTCAGTATAAAATAAGATCATTTTACACGCTTAACCTTAAGGGATAAAATATGAACACATTTTCAACAACAACAACAATAAGCAACATCCAAGTTAAGAATAAAGTTTTGTCAGACACAATGAAGCTTTTATCTTACACATTGATTTTTGGTGGCTTAGCCTCATGGTTTTCAGTTGCATCAGGTGCTGGATTTGGATCAGCTATGGTTAGTTCAATCGCTGCCATCGCTATCATTTGGTTTGTTCTTCCTAAAACTCAAAACAGCAATAAAGGTATTTTGACTGCCTTTGCAATTGCCGGCTTACTTGGCTTTTCAATTGGCCCAATGTTGTCACATTATCTTGCCATGCCAAACGGTGCAGATTTAGTCATTCAAGCAATGACTGGCACTGGTGTTGCATTTTTTGCGATTAGTTTCTATGCTCAAAATAGCAAAAAAGATTTTAGCTTTTTAAATGGTATGATTTTTTTCGCAATGATTGCGGTTATCGTTTTGTCATTGCTTAACTTCTTCTTTCTTGAATCATCAGCATTCGGCTTATTAATGTCATTTGCTATCGTATTGATTATGGGTGCATTCATGTTGAGCCAAATGTCAGCTATTATCAATGGTGGCGAAACTAATTACATCTCTGCAACGGTTGGTTTATATCTTGCACTTCACAACATGTTTACTAGCCTACTTCATTTGTTAGGTGCATTTTCTAACGACGACTAACACACTGCCAATTTATTGTTATGATCGATAGAGAGGGGTATCGCGCAAATGTTGGCATTGTTATTACTAATGACAAGCAACAGGTGCTATTAGCCAAACGCTATAAGCAAGACTCTTGGCAATTGCCGCAAGGTGGCATTGACCAAGGAGAAAGTGATCTAGATGCTCTTTTTCGTGAACTTAATGAAGAGGTTGGATTAGAGATTCATGACGTTAGTGTGCTTGCAAAAACACCTAAATGGCTACGCTACGATTTACCTGATTGCCATATCAGGCGCTCTCAAAAGCCAACTTGCGTTGGACAGAAGCAAATTTGGTTTTTACTTCGCCTTACTTCAAGTGAAGATAGTATCAAACTTGATACACACTCTGATATTGAATTTGACGATTGGGCTTGGGTGGATTACTGGAATCCTATTGAAGAGGTTATTGACTTTAAAAAGCCAATCTATGAAGATATGCTAAAAGCCTTAGCACCGGTTTTATTTAACAACCAGCACAAAATCCCAGCTCACTATTCACGCCCATTAAAGTGTAGTGCCATTGTTTTAAACAAAGACCAACTCTAAAGCAAAATAAAAGCGCTAGAACAGCGCTAACTGTTACTATCGACTTGGTATAATTCCACCCTATTAAGCATTTTTTTAAGGATTTATTTACGTGAATATTGGAATTTTAGGCCTGGGTACAGTTGGTGGTGGTGTTGTTAACGTTTTAAACAACAATAAAAGTGAGATTTTTGCACGCACAGGTGAGCAAATCAACATCACTCATGGCGCTGTTAAAAGTATATCTGAGCCAAGAATATGTGAAGATGGCAATATCAACATTACTGAAGATGCTTTTAGCGTTGCTAACAATCCTGATGTCGATGTTGTTTTGGAGCTTATTGGTGGCACAACCATTGCTAAAGATTTAGTAATTACCGCTATTAACAACAACAAGCACGTCATTACCGCCAATAAAGCATTAATTGCCACTCATGGCAATGAGCTACTAACGCTAGCCAAACAAAAAAATGTACATTTGTTATTTGAAGCAGCGGTTGCTGGTGGTATTCCAATTTTAAAATCATTAGAGCAAGGCCTTAGTGCCAACAAGATTGAGCTTGTGGCCGGAATTATCAATGGCACAGGTAACTTTATCTTGACTGAAATGCGTGATAAAGGCAGAGATTTTACTGATGTCTTGAAAGAAGCTCAAGCATTAGGCTACGCCGAAGCTGACCCTACTTTTGATGTTGAAGGCATTGATGCTGCACACAAGCTTGCCATTCTTGCGTCAATTGCCTATGGCTGTGAATTACAAATGGATAAAGTATCTACCGAAGGTATTAGTGATATTAGCGGTGAAGATGTTAGCTTCGCAACAGAGCTAAATTATTCAATTAAGCACCTAGGTATTGCTAAAAAAGTTAACGGCGAATTACAAATGCGCGTGCACCCTACTTTAATTCCAAAAACACAATTACTAGCCAATGTTGATGGTGTGATGAATGCAGTACTTGTCAAAGGCAATGCGGTTGGTCCAACTTTATATTATGGTGCTGGTGCTGGTGCTGAAGCTACAGCAAGTGCTGTTATTGCAGATTTAGTTGACATCATCAAAGGTACAGTTAGTCATGATGTATTTGGCTGGAAACAACTAATTGAAATCCCGAGTTGCAATCCTGGTAATGTTGAAAGCGTATTTTATTTACGCCTACTAGCAGCAGATAAACCTGGTGTGCTAGCCGATATTACCGCTATACTTGCCAAACACAACATTAGCGTAGAGTCAGTTATTCAAAAGCAAATTGATCAACAAAACAATGCTCACATTGCTATTATCACTAACAGCGTTAAAACAGCCGATCTACAAGCTGCTACTACAGAAATCCAAACCCATGAATTTATCCAAGACACGATTAAAATTATTCATGTTGAAAACCTTGACTAAGGAGAAAATACAATGAGATACACAGGCCTAATTGAAAAATACCGCGACAGACTTCCAGTTGATAGTTCAACTAAATTAATCAGCCTTGGCGAAGGTAATACACCTCTAATTCGACTAGAAAACATTCCCGCTCTATTGGGTAAAAATATTGATATTTACATTAAATACGAAGGCCTAAATCCGACCGGTTCTTTTAAAGATCGTGGCATGACTATGGCGGTTACCAAAGCGGTTGAAGCAGGCTCTAAAGCAATTATTTGCGCTTCAACTGGCAATACTTCTGCCGCAGCAGCTGCATATGCAGCTAGAGCTGGAATTAAAGCCTTTGTACTTATTCCTGAAGGTAAGATTGCCCTTGGTAAGTTAGCTCAAGCGATGATTCATGGTGCGGTAATTATTCAAATCAAGGGTAACTTTGATGATGGTATGCGTTTAGTTAAAGAGGTTGCAGATCATGCGCCAGTTTCTATTGTTAACTCAATCAATCCATATCGCTTACAAGGTCAAAAGACAGCTGCATTTGAAATTATTGAGGAATTAGGCGTGGCACCTGATTACCATTGCCTACCAGTGGGCAACGCTGGAAATATTTCCGCCCACTGGATGGGTTACAAAGAGTACTTTGACGATGGTATAGCTACTACAAAACCAAAAATGGTAGGCTATCAAGCGGCTGGTGCAGCTCCTTTTGTTAAAGGAGAAATGATTGATGACCCTGAAACTATAGCAACAGCTATTCGAATTGGCCATCCACAAAGTTGGGACTTGGCTCACGCAGTTGAAAAAGAATCTAATGGCTGGTTTGACTCATTAACAGATGAAGAAATTTTAGCGGCGCAAAAATTACTCACAGAACAAGAGGGTATTTTTTGTGAGCCAGCATCAGCAACATCACTTGCAGGTGCTATGCGTGATATTAAAAATGGAAAAATCGCCGAAGGCTCTACAATAGTTTGTACACTAACAGGTCACGGCCTTAAAGATCCGGATACTGCTATTTCACAATGCACAGATGCAATGATTAACATTAATCCTGTGATGAGTGAAGTAAGAGATGCTATTTTAAATAACATGTAATTTTTATCACTAAGCTTCTACTTAGTGATAAATCTAACAAGGGGATTTATGTCATACCTAACTATCGACCAAACCATTGGCAATACTCCTTTAGTTGAACTACAGCGCCTAAATCCAAATCCATCAAATACCATTCTATTAAAACTAGAGGGTAATAATCCAGCAGGATCGGTTAAGGATCGCGCCGCTTTTAATATGATCAATCAAGCACAAGCTCGTGGTGATATTAAGCCTGGTGATACACTAATTGAAGCAACTAGTGGCAATACCGGTATTGCTCTGGCAATGGTTGCTGCCATTAAGGGTTATAAAATAACTTTGATTATGCCTGAAAATTTATCGCAAGAGCGTCGCGATGCGATGACTGCTTACGGAGCAGAATTATTACTAGTCACTGAGCAAGCAGGCATGGAGGGTGCTCGAGATTTAGCTGATAAACTAGAGGCGGATGGCAAAGGCTTACAATTAGACCAGTTTTCCAATCAAGATAACTCCGGCGCCCATGTCAATACTACCGCTGAAGAAATCTGGCGGGATACCCAGGGAAAGATCACTCATTTTGTCTCTGCGATGGGTACAACAGGCACTATCATGGGGGTTTCTAACTCACTTAAAAGTAAGAATACTGATGTGCAAATTATTGGCGTCCAACCGGAAGATGGCGCTCAAATTGCAGGCATTCGTCGTTGGACTAAGGAATATCTACCTAAAATTTTTGATGCCTCAAGAGTTGATTCTATGATGGACGTATCACAAGCTTCGGCCGAACAAACCACGCGTGATTTAGCCACTAAAGAGGGTATATTTGCCGGTGTATCGAGCGGTGGCGCCGTCTCAGCAGCACTCGAGCTATCCAAGCGAGTAAACAATGCTACTATTGTTACCATTGTTTGTGATCGAGGAGATCGCTACCTATCAACCGGCCTATTTAACGCTACATAAATCATGCGTAGATATATCTCGCATCAATTTCCAAATCAGTTAAAAACTTATACTGGTCTACTATTAGCCAGCATTATGGTAGTTATTACCATTGATTTTTTCTTAATGTCAAGTGACTATGCTCAACATAGCTTTAAACAACTGATTAATAAACAGCCGCTATTAAGCTTTGCCATCACCCCAATAACAATTGTATTAATTGTATATATTGCTAAATATTATTGCCACTATATACAAGGTAGTGGCATCCCACAACTCATTGCTGCGAATGACTCTCGCAATAAATCCATTCGTGAAAGGTTATTATCGTTTCGAGTAGCACTTGGAAAAATCGGCTTCATTTTTATGGGTATGCTTGGCGGTGCGCCGATTGGCATTGAAGGTCCAAGCATTCATATTGGTGGGTCTATATTTTATGGGTTCAATCGTTTTATTAAGCTTAAGCGGAAACTTCTAATTCACTCTTTGATTGCCATAGGTGGTAGCGCCGGGCTCATTGTCGCCTTTAATGCGCCAATTGCTGGCTTTTTATTTGCTTACGAAGAAATCGGTCGAAATCTTAAGAAGCAAGCGTTAATCCTTATTGCACTTGTTAGTGGTCTAGTTTATTTATTGGCCATCATCTACCGTGGCAATAACCCTTACTTGACTAACATGTCTCAATACTCTTTTGATTTTGGACTTGCTTGGCAGTTACTACCTTTGGCTATTTTATCGGGCATTCTAGGCGGCCTATTTTCAAAGACGATGTTATTTCTAGTGCAAAAATTCATATCTCACACTAAAATCAAAGTGATTATCATCGCACTGATACTTGGTCTTATTATTGCTAGCTTTAACTATTTTTCTAAAGGGCAAATTGCTGGCTCTGGTCATAATGAAGTTCTGCTAATGCTTGCTGGTGATCAGCCTGGACTTGGCTTTGTTGTTATGAAATACATTGCCACCCTTAGTTCACTAGTTTCTACCATTCCTGGTGGATTATTTATGCCGAGTATTTCTATTGGTGCTGGAATTGGCTCTGAAGCGGCTAATTATTACACGCAAATAAATATGCAAATTGTGACAATCATGGCAATGATTGCTTATTTAAGTGCTGTTATTAGGGCGCCGTTAACCGCGGTATTTGTCATATTGGAAATGACAGTATCGCTCCATTTAATTATTCCTGGACTGCTAGTTGCCTTTACTGCTAACTGGATATCCAAGCAAATTTCTGCCCAACCTATCTATGAGGCACTTGCAGACAACTACCTAAAGATCACTCAAAGATCTTAGAAAGGCTTAACCACCACCAAGATCACCACAGCAACTAGGATCAATACTGGAAATTCATTAAACCAGCGATAAAACACATTAGAACGAGTATTTTCATCACGCTTAAATACTTGCAATAAATGGCCACAATAAAAATGATAACCAATCAGAGGTACAATTAATGCTAATTTTGCATGTAACCAATATTGAGATTGATAAATCGCCCAACCATCAACCACCATCCAGGCGCCTAATACCGTTGCTAGAATAAAACTAGGCATCATAATACCTCGATAAAGCTTACGCTCCATCACTTTAAAACGCTCAACACTTGTTTTATCGTCACTCATAGAATGATAAACAAATAAGCGTGGTAAATAGAATAGTGCCGCAAACCAGGTGACAACACTAATAATATGAAAGGCTTTTATCCACAACATTAAAACAACTCCGAATAAGACGATAGGTAAGAGCCATTATAGTAAAATAAAAATCACTTTTATAAACTTTACCTCAATTGAATCAATACCGAGAAATTCCCTATAATTACACATCATTTTCTGACAAGGAGGTTGTTTGTCGATTTTTAGGTATTGAAGCCTGGGAACTATTAGAATCTCTTCGCACAAATCGCAACACTGGTCGAAGTGCCCGTATGTTATTTGAAGTACTCGGTGACATGTGGGTGGTGGATCGCAACCCTTATCTTCAAGAAGATCTCATTAAAAACAAGCGTCGCTGGAAAGCACTTATTGACGCACTTAATTCACGCCTTGATTTAATACGCGCTCGTGCAGATGGCAATAACAAA
This sequence comes from Candidatus Thioglobus vulcanius, assembly GCA_910595855.1. GTDB lineage: Bacteria > Pseudomonadota > Gammaproteobacteria > PS1 > Pseudothioglobaceae > Thioglobus_A > Thioglobus_A vulcanius. Next base: position 8,225 of record CAJVCJ010000028.1, read on the forward strand.
GTACTAGACCTATTAAAAAGTGCTGATCAAGCAGTTGAGAAATTTAAAAACTGTCTAAGTGACTTTAAAAATCACAAACA
>CAJVCJ010000029.1 GCA_910595855.1 Candidatus Thioglobus vulcanius
TGAGCAGAAGTATCAAATGCTTGCTGCTCTTGCTCGGTAAATTTAAGTTCAATGATTTTTTCTACACCATTACCTCCAAGTATTACAGGTACGCCAATGGCTAAATCGGTTTGTCCGTACTCACCTTTAAGCATCGTAATACAAGGTAGTAAACGGTTTTTGTTATGAACCATGGCCTCTACCATTATGGTAACAGCAGCACCTGGCGCATCATACGCACTAGACTTTTGTTTTAGATTTAGGATTTCTGCGCCACCATCACGAGTGCGTTGGATTAGCTGGTTAATGGTCTTTTGGTCGAGTAGATGCTCAATGGAAATTCCACTTATTGTGGTGAATCTTGTTAATGGTACCATGGTGTCACCATGCCCACCAAGCACCATGGCCTGAATATCGTTAATCGAGTAATCAGTCTCAATAGCGATAAAGCTTGATAGTCTCATAGAATCTAGAATTCCGGCTTGACCCATGATACGATTTCGCGGCCAATTGGCTTTTTTATTGGCATAATAAGTAAGTACATCAACAGGATTGGATACTACAATAACGTATGCATTTGGCGCATGCTTAATGATGCCATCCATAATTTCATCAATAATCTTAAGGTTGATTGCCAATACATCTGCTCGATCCATGCCAGGTTTTCTAGGTATTCCGGCAGCGATAATAACAATATTAGAGTCTTGAATATTGGCAATATCGTTACTACCAACAAGCTGTGTATCAAAGTGATAAACACTAGCAGTTTCTTGAATGTCAAGTGCTACACCTTTAGCATATTTCTCATCTAAATCAATGAGTACGATTTGCTGAGTTAATTTTTTAATAGCAAGCATTTGTGCGGTACTTTCACCTACTCTGCCGGAGCCAATAATACTGATTTTATTAACCATGAGAACCCCCATTAAAATGCTTATATAATACCACTCTTATTACGTTAACAATATTAACCCAAAATGAGTAAAGAATTCCATGAATTAGCCCTTGAATATCATAAAGGCGATCGTCCTGGCAAAATTTTCGTTTCTTCGCACAAGGCTTTAGCTACCCATCATGATCTTTCATTGGCATATACACCTGGTGTAGCAGCGCCAGTAAGGGAAATTGCCAAAGATAAGTCCAAAGTTTATGATTACACAATTAAAGGCAATCTTGTTGCTGTGATTACTGACGGTTCAGCTGTATTGGGCCTAGGTAATGTTGGTCCGTTAGCAGCAAAACCAGTAATGGAAGGCAAGGGTGTTTTATTTAAGCAGTTTGCTGATATTGATGTTTTTAATATTGAGGTTGACACACAAGATGTTGATGAATTTATTAATACGGTTAAGAATATTGCGCCAACCTTTGGCGGCATTAATTTGGAAGATATTTCTGCACCACGTTGTTTTGAAATTGAACAACGCTTAATTGAAATGTTAGATATCCCTGTATTTCATGATGATCAACATGGTACTGCCATTATTATTGCAGCAGGGCTATTAAATGCATTAGAAATTCAAGGAAAATCACCTGAACATGCAACATTAACTTGTTTGGGTGCAGGTGCTGCTGGCATTGCAACATTAGACTTACTGTGCGAATTGGGCTTTAAAAAATCAAATATATTGCTGGTTGACTCTAAAGGGGTTATTACCGATGAGCGCGATAACTTAAGCAAAGAAAAATTAAGCTATAAGCGCACAACAGACAAGAAAACATTGGCCGATGCGATGAATAACTGCGATATATTTGTGGGCGTAGCATCAGCTAATTTAGTCTCTAAAGAGATGGTGAAATCTATGGCTAATAAACCAATTGTATTTGCATTGTCAAACCCAGATCCGGAGATTTCACCAACTGATGCTAATTCTGTGCGTGATGACTTAATCATGGCGACCGGACGTAGTGATTATCCAAATCAAGTAAACAACGTATTGGGATTTCCGTTCATCTTCAGAGGTGCGCTAGATGCTAAAGCCAGTGAAATTAATACTGAGATGAAAATAGCAGCCGTACATGCATTAAAAGATTTGGCAAAACTAGAGGTTCCTAAAGATGTGTTAAAAGCATACAATACTGATTCTATCAGCTTTGGAAAAGATTATATCATTCCAAAACCTTTTGATAAAAGATTAATAGATGTTGTGCCAAAAGCAGTTTATGATGCAGCAATTTCAAGCGGCGTTTCACGTATTTAAAAAAACTCATAAAAACTTCAAAATAGCGCTTGCAAAGATAAAGTAGCTATGGGATAATTCAAGATTGTTTTGGTGAGATTTACGAGTGGTTAAAGTATGTGGATTGTAAATCCATCGCCTCCGGCTTCGAAGGTTCGAATCCTTCTCTCACCACCATAAAACAAAAATTATTCGCGGGTATCGTATATTGGTATTACCTTGGCCTTCCAAGCCAATGAGACGAGTTCGATTCTCGTTACCCGCTCCAAGTGCAAGGTTGTGCTCACCTAGCTCAGGGGTAGAGCACTTCCTTGGTAAGGAAGAGGTCGGCGGTTCAAATCCGCTGGTGAGCTCCAAAAATTAATAAGATCTATACAACGAGGAAGATAAAATGGCTAAAGAAAAATTTGAAAGAACCAAACCCCATGTTAACGTTGGCACAATTGGCCACGTTGACCACGGTAAGACAACATTAACTGCAGCTATTACTAAGGTAATGGCTGAAGCTAACGGT
>CAJVCJ010000030.1 GCA_910595855.1 Candidatus Thioglobus vulcanius
AAAGCTTCAATATCTTGAAATTGACGATAAACTGACGCAAAGCGAATATAAGCCACTTCATCGAGTGCTTTTAATTCTTCCATTACCCATTCGCCAATTTGAGTCGAAGGCACCTCGCGCTCAGATTGAGTCATTAACTTGCGCGCAATACGCGCAATGGCAGTTTCAATTTGAGAGGTTTTGACAGGTCGCTTTTCTAATGCCTTAAGTAAGCCAGAACGCAACTTCTCCTCACTGAAAGATTCACGAGAATTGTCATTTTTAATCAACCGTGGCAGATTAAGATCAACGGTTTCGCGTGTTGAATAGCGCTCACCACAAGAGGTGCATTCACGACGTCTGCGCACTTGCGAGCCGTCGTCAATTAAACGAGTATCTAATACCTTGGTATCGTCAGATTGACAAAATGGACAGCGCATTCTCCCCCTTGAATAATGCTATTTGTAAACTGGGTGTGCAGCGCAAAGTTTAGTTACTTTTGCCTTAACCTCATCAATCACCGCTTGGTTATCTAAGTCATCGCAAATATCACACATCCACGAAGCCAGATCGATACATTCGCTTTCACTAAAGCCACGTGTTGTCGCTGCCGGCGTGCCCACACGAATACCGCTGGTAACGAATGGTGACTGCGGATCATTCGGTACTGCATTCATATTAACGGTAATATGCGCCGCACCTAATGCAGCATCAACTGCTTTACCTGTTAGACCTTGATCAATAAAGCTCACTAAAAATAGATGATCATCTGTACCACCAGACACCACATCAAATCCACGTTCAATAAACGTATTAGCCATAGCCTGCGCATTAACTTTAACTTGCTTTTGATAAGTCTTATACTCATCAGTCATTGCCTCTTTAAAGCAAACTGCTTTTGCCGCAATAATATGCATCAACGGGCCACCTTGAATACCAGGGAAAATCGCTGAATTAAGTTTCTTTTCAATTTCCTCATTGGCTTTAGCTAGAATCAAGCCGCCACGAGGGCCGCGAAGCGTCTTATGAGTGGTTGTAGTGGTAACATCTGCAATAGCAACTGGAGATGGATATTCACCCGTTGCAATGAGGCCGGCCACGTGAGCCATATCTACCATCAAGTATGCACCGATTGAATCAGCAATATCTCTAAAACGCTGCCAATCAACTATGCGTGAGTACGCTGAAAAACCAGCAATAATCATTTTAGGTTTATGCTCTTTAGCAAGTGCCTCAACTTGTGCGTAATCAATTTCACCGGTTGCTTCATCTAAACCGTACTGAATGGCGTTATAGTTTTTTCCCGAGAAAGATGGCTTAGCACCATGTGTTAAGTGGCCACCATGTGCAAGACTCATACCTAGGATTGTATCGCCTGGAACGATTAACGCTTGAAATACAGCAGCATTTGCTTGCGAGCCAGAGTGTGGCTGTACGTTTGCATAATCTGCACCAAATAATTCTTTAGCACGATCAATGGCTAATTGCTCAACCACATCCACATGCTCACAACCACCGTAGTAACGTTTTTTCGGATAGCCTTCAGCGTACTTGTTTGTCAACTGTGAGCCTTGCGCCTCCATTACTGCAGGTGACGTATAATTCTCACTAGCAATTAATTCAATATGTGCTTCTTGACGCGCTTCTTCTGCAGTAATTGCATTAGCAATATCAATATCTACGACGGCTAAAGTTTGAGATTTTGCGAACATAATTTTTCCTTGTAAATTTTATGACTTTAAATTAGAATTAATTTTATCTCATTTTGTTTAATTAAAACGTAATTATGACTCAAATATTAGTGCCATTAGCCAACGGATTTGAAGAAATTGAAGCTATTAGTATTATTGATATATGTAGACGTGGCGGTCTTGATGTTATCGTTGCTGGTGTAGATGGAAAGACTGCCATGGGTGCACATAATATTCCCATCGTAACTGATTGCTTAATCACTGAAATCAATGCAAATGATTTAGAAATGATTGTACTGCCTGGTGGCTGGAACGGAACTGTAGCTTTAGCTAAAAATAAAACCGTACAATCACTACTTAAACAAATGCAACAAGATGACAAACTGATTGGTGCCATTTGTGCTGCACCTTACGCTCTTAATGCCGCTGGCGTACTAAGTGATAACTATACTTGCTACCCCTCCATTGAAAATAAAATTCGTCTTGAGGGTTATAGTAATGATCAGCACACAATTATCGATGGCAAGGTTATGACCTCACAAGGGGTTGGTACAGCGGCTTGTTTTGCGTTGGAAATTGTAAAGACTTTACAAGGAAATGACATATATCAACAAATAAAACAAGAAATACTGGCAGAATGTTAGATTTTTATTAGCAACTAACGTTTTCTTGATTGTTTGATTTGCTTATAAGCTGCATTTATTTCTTGAGTTTTTTTGGTGGCCAATCTAATCATCTCTTCTGGCAAACCCTTGGAAACTAATTTATCAGGATGATGCTGACTCATCAAGCGACGATACGCTCTTTTCATGTCAGCATCAGTTGCTGAAACATCAATACCCAACACCATATAAGCATCATCAATACTGGCTGCAGCCTGATGAGAATCGTCTGCATAATGTTGTTGAGCACCAACCATATTAATCAACTGATCAACGTAAGCCGAATTAAAGCCAAGTTGTTGCGCCATATAATAAAGCGCCTTTTTTTCAGCAGGATGTAACACACCATCTGCAAGTGCTGTGGAAATCAAAATCTCCAAAAACATTTGCAATAAATTACTACGACGATGACACTCGCGGCGAAATTGATCAAGAATATCTGCTATCGGAAAATCGTCCTTCTTACCCTGGTTAAATAAAGCGATAGCCGCCTTTCTTTGCTCAGGCAATAATCGCATATTCGACATAACCTGTTCAACCATTGATATTTCAGAAGCTGATACCTTGCCATCTGCCTTAGCCAGATAGCCCATGAGTGAAAAAGTAGCGCTAAAAAAGGCTGCTTGCGTACGCTCTGTATCGCCAATATTAAGCCGACCAGCACCACCAAGACCTTGATCAATTCGATGACCAAAAGTGGCGCCAATAATAGCGCCCAATGGTCCGCCCATCATAAAACCAACACCACTACCTATCGCCTTTCCCCACCAACTCATACGCTTAACATTTAATAAAAAATAATGATCATTATTATAGCGATAATTAATGAGTTAAGCATTGGCTAAATTTTAGAAATTCAATAAATAAGCACCCGTTTGCAATTATTTTTCACGCTTAAACAAGGCTACTTGTATATTTTTTTAGAAATTTATTGAATGGAAAATTAGACAATAAAAAAGCCGCATATATGCGGCTTTTCTTGCAATAATTTAATTAAAAATTATGGCTGCTTAGGAGTTTCGTATGGAACTTCTTTTTGAACTTCGCTCCATTCAGTAGTGTAACCTACGTGAAAACCTGGATTTACTTCACCATCTTTGTTTCTGTTTTGAGATGTTGTAACTTGGTGTTTGCCAGCTTGGCCTACTACGCCTGTAGGAACCTTAGGTCTTTGCATTTGTCCGCTCATATTCTACTCCTAGAAAATCTTAAAATATCCGTTGTAAGATGCTACAACTTAAAAATACTTTAATTAAATATTTAATTGCGACAATTATACAGCGATGTCTAGCAATTTTTTATTTTTTTTACGTTAAAAATTAGTTTTGTTGGCAAATAGGGCAATCAGGGTCTTTGCTAATTGTTACCGCCCTAAAGGTTAAATCAAGCGCGTCTATTATCAATAATTTTCCAACCAGCTGTTCGCCAAGATTTAGCGCCACTTTAAGAGCTTGTAGCGCCTGCATGGTTCCAAGCATTCCAGCAACAGGCGCTAAAATTCCATTGTCAGTACAATTTTCATCACTATTACCATTCGTTGAATACAGACACTGATAACACGGCTGGCTAGCATCGTATCCTTTAAAAACACTAAGTTGCCCCTCAAAGCGAATAACTGCTGCAGATACTAGTGGTTTTTTTGATGCTACGCAAGCTTGATTAATCTTAAAACGCGTATCAAAATTATCAGTGCCATCCAACACAATGTCACACAGTTCCAACCATTTTGGTAGATTGTTTTCATCAAGATCACTAACGCTAGTGATTTTAATAGTCGGATTGATTGCTTGCATTTTCTGCTTGGCTGAATCAACTTTTAGCTTGCCAATATCATTCGTATGATGAATCACTTGTCGTTGTAAATTGGACAACTCCACAGTGTCGAAATCCGCAATGATAAGATGTCCCACTCCTGCAGCAGCTAAATACAATGCAGTTGGCGCACCAAGTCCACCCATGCCAATTAGCAGCATGGTTGATCCGAGTAACACTTCTTGACCTTCTATGCCCACTTCTGGGAGCATAATTTGTCGAGAATATCTAAGTAGCTGTTGATCGTTCATAACTCTATTTTATGAGATTTTCTCAAAGAATTTATTAATTTTAGGTGCGATCAACATAGTGCAATAAGGTTGATTTGGATTATTATTAAAATAATTCTGATGATAATCCTCTGCTGGATAAAACACATCCAGCTCGCTCACCTCAGTTACAACATTATCATTCATTTTTTCAATAAATTGATTGGCTTGTGTTTTCTGCTCAGTATTTACATAAAACACTGCGGATCGATATTGTGTACCTTTGTCGTTACCTTGCTGATTAAGCGTGGTTGAATCATGTGTGGCAAAAAACACCTCTAACAATTGCTCAAAAGCTACTAATGATTCATCAAAATCAATCTTAACCACCTCAGCATGGCCACTACTTCCTGTGCAAATATCTTGATAAGTTGGACTTTTAACATGACCATTGCAATAGCCAGATCCAACATGATTAACACCGTTAATACGCTGAAATATGGCTTCGACACACCAGAAGCATCCACCGGCAAAATAGGCTGTTTGCATGTATGATTAGACTCTTAACAAAACCCATAGTATAGTCGATGATCGCCCAAGAAATTATCACACAACTCAAATCATTCGCTACCATTGAACGAAAGAAACAAAACGAATACTATTTTAAAACTGGGCCAGGACAATATAGTGAGTTTGATCAGTTTATAGGTGTGCGTACACCAAAAATTCGATCAATTGCTATGCAAGTTTATCGACACATTGGTTTGGATGAAATTGAACAACTGATTAACCATAAAATTCATGAAGTTCGCTACTGTGGTCTAATTATATTGGTTTATCAATATCGGTCTGGAAATCAACACAAGGTATTTAAGTATTATATTAATAATCTACAAGCGGTAAACAACTGGGATTTAGTTGATTATTCAACACCTCATATTATTGGCGATTATCTGTTTAACCATCAAGCACAATTAGCACTATTGGATAATTGGACTATCTCGGGTAATTTATGGCTCAGACGCATTTCTATTGTTGCGACATTTACCTTTATTAAGCACGGCGACTTTAAGCCAACACTTAGTATTGGCAAGATATTGTTGAACGATCAAGAGGATTTGATTCATAAGGCAGTGGGCTGGATGTTAAGGGAGGTTTACAAAAAAGATAGTAATACTTGCAAGACCTTCCTAGAAGAAAACTATGCACAACTACCTAGAACTACTTTAAGATATGCCATTGAGCGCATGCAAGAAGATGAGCGTCAGCGCTATTTAAAAGGAGTTTTTTAATGTATCAAATTAGTTTTTATGTGCCAGAAGCAGATTTAGAGATTGTTAAAAATGCTATGTTTGAAGCTGGCGCTGGACGATTTAATAACTACGAAAACTGTGCCTGGCAAACTACCGGCATGGGGCAGTTCAAACCGATTGGGGATGCAAAGCCTGCTATTGGCTATCTAGATGAACTCGAAGCCATTGAAGAATATAAAGTTGAAATGATGTGCGTGGATGATAATTTAAAAATGGCAATCGAAGCTATGAAGTTTGCGCACCCTTATGAAGAAGTAGCCTATACGGTTACAAAAATGGAAAATCAATGAATACAAACAACCAAGCCCCTTATGAACATGGCTTTATGCTGAGCCTATTGCTACTTGCTATTGGTGGTCTTATTTGGCTTTTTACAGCCTTTATTCCTTCATTGTTTTTAGCCTTGTTAATTGCCATCGCAAGTTTTGGACAATACACAAAATTACAGACTCGTTTTTCTGCAAGCCTATCTGCCATCATTCTAACGGCGCTAATCACTGTTATTTTGATATTGCCATTGAGCTACGTTTTATTAATGAGTGGCATTGAAGTATCGAATCTTATTCAAACCATAAAGTCAGACTTTACCGCAGAAAACACTAAAATCGTATTTGATCAAATCATCATGACCCTGCCACTATCTGATTCAATTATCAATAATTTAAAAGACTCAATAGGTAACAACTTAGATAGCATTATTATCAGTCTAAAAGACTTTTCCATGGTAATTCTAAAGAGTATTGTTAATTTGTCATCTCACTTTATTTTCTTTTTGATTGTGGTTATTTTTTCATTGTACTATTTCTATATTGATGGAAAAAGCACAGTAAAACGCTTGAAAGATTTATCACCTTTAGAAAATCACCTAGACGATATCCTCTTGCAACAATTTGCAGGCTTGTCTGTTAGTTTGGTTGGTAGTGTGTTTATTATTGCCATTCTTCAAGGTGTTATCTTCTCAATCGGAGTGATGCTTGTTGGACTGCCTGTTTTATATTTTGGTTTGGCAATGGCGCTAGCAAGCTTTATTCCTGTACTTGGCGGGTTGATCATTTGGCTACCACTAAGCTTGTATTTATATTCACAAGGGCAAAGTGTTGATGCTTTAATTATTGTTATATTTGGCGCTTTTTTAATTGGCACTGTTGTTGATCACTTTATTAGACCAATGATTATTCAAAAAATTTCTAAGAAATCAGGGCAAAAAAGTGCACTTGACCATACACTAATTACCGTACTATCAACTCTTGCAGGAATTATGCAATTTGGAATTTTAGGCTTGTTTATTGGCCCAATTATTGCTGCCATGGCCATTAGTATATTTGACGTTTACGCAATTAAATACACACATACTTTAGACCAAAGCTAACAGCCACTTGGTTGTTAAAATGTAATCAGGTATAATTCACCTCTTTCATTTACAGCACAAAGCCATGTTAAATAAGTTAGTTGATTATATTAAAAATAACCACCCTGGTACGGATATTGATATCTATTTGGATGCGAAATACATTCAATTAAATAATGCTCAGCTTAAGCAAATAGCTGATGCACTTGAGCGTGGTGATATCTCTTCATTGCCTGCTTCTAGCTGTAGTGCCAAGCACTTTATTTTTCATTTTGGCTCAACCTTTATTCTTGTGCAAAAAAATACGACTGATTCAAACGCGGCATTTACTGCTGAATTAGCTTGGGAGACTGACTTCTTATCAGTAAGATCAGTTAGAGATAAAGCCAAAGGCTTTTACTTTATTAACTTTGAATTTGATGATGATTATCAAGTAACACTACTTGAAACTAATAAATTAATTGAAGGCCATGTTAATAACGCTGACAAAAATCAAAAAATCATTGGTAAAGTTATGCCGGTTCTTAAAGGTTTTATGACGGCTATTTCAGACTAAAAACAACCTTTTATCAAGGTTGTTAAAAGCTACTAAAAAAAACTAACCCTCTTGAGTTAGTTTTTTTAGTTTTGGGCCTGCCTTAAAGCTAACCACCCTTCTAGCTGAAATCATTACTTCTTTTCCAGTTTTTGGATTTCTACCCGGACGTGCTGATTTCTCTCTAAGATTAAAGTTTCCAAAACTAGAGAGTTTGACTTCTTCACCTTCGGCAAGCTTTAATTGAATTTGATTGAAAAAATCATTGGTTAATTGCAGCGCTTGAGCGTGGGTAATTTCCATCTCACGTACCAAGCCATCAGCAATGTCTTTTTTACTTAGCGACATTATCTTAGAGTTGCGTTAAACTTGTCTTTTAATAAGGCTAGCACTTCATCAACTTTAGCATTAACCTCATCATCAGCTAATGTTGCTTCTAATGATTGATAAGCCAAGTTTAGAGCGATACTTTTCTTGTCTGTTTCGATATGCTCACCTTGGTAAACATCAAATAAACCAACACCAACAAAATGCTCTTGATTCAAACCTTTAATTGCATCAGTTAACTGAGCAACAGGTGTCGATTGATCAACCACCAAGGCAATATCTCGTTGCGCTTGCTGATATGAAGAGAAAGGTTGGTATTTGGCCATCTTAGCTGACAACACAACCTCTAGATCAATTTCATACAAATAACACTTGGGTAACGATAATTCTTTTTGAACAATCGGTGACAATGCACCGATCCAACCTACAGATTGTCCGTTAAGTAGAATATTGGCACTTTGACCTTTTTGTAATGCTGGATGTTCAGCAGCTTCAAAACTAAAGCTTTCTGAAGTTAAGCTTAATAATGATTCTAAATCTGCTTTAGCATCAAAGAAATCTAGTGCTTGTGGCTCTGTAGACCATTGTGCTTCGAATCGATTGCCGGTAATAATGCCAGCCAGCTTGTTAGACTGTTCGTCAGCTTTAACACCGCCAAAACATAGACCAATTTCAAAAAATCGAGCATCCGTATGTCCACGTCGCTGATTAGACTCTACTGTTTGCAACAGTCCCGGCCAAAGTGATGAGCGCATTGTTGACATATCTGCAGAGATCGGATTGGTTAAGGTGATCTTTTTAGCTGATGGATCGATTAAATCCTGGTATTTTTCAGAAATAAAACTATAGGTAATTACTTCTTGATAGCCGCGACTAACCAATGCTTGCATGACATCGTATTTGTCAGTTTGCGCTTCTTTGATAACGTTAATATTTGCATCTAGAGATAACTTCTGAACTGGTAATTTATCATAGCCGTACAGTCTTGCCAATTCTTCAATCAAATCAGCCGGAATACGAATATCAAACCTAAAACTTGGTGGGATAATTGTCCAAGAATCAGCTGTTTTATCGCTAATTTCAAAATCAAGATTAATAAATTTTTCTTCAATCCAATTACTATCTAATTCAAAGCCAAGAATTTTTTGAATCTTTGCTCTAGTGATTGTAATTGGCGATAATTCTGGTAAAGCTGATTCATCAATAATGCTAGTAACTTCGCTCACTTCACCACCGCAAATCTCAACAATTAGTTGTGCAGCTCGATCAAGTGCTAATTCTGTAATTTTAAAATCAACACCACGCTCAAAGCGTAATGATGACTCTGTATGCAATCCATAGTCTCTTGCTTTTCCAGCAATAGACACTGGCTCAAAAAATGCACTTTCTAATAAAATATCTGTTGTTGTTGCTTGTGTTGAGCTTGATTGCCCACCCATAACACCCGCTATGGCCAAAACAGAATCACCATCTGCAATCACCAATGTATTTTCTTTTAGTGTTACTGTTGAATCATTCAACAACTCAACAGTCTCGCCGGCAACTGCATTTCTAACCTCAATCGAACCTTTAATTTTAGCAAGATCAAAAGCATGCATTGGTTGGCCTAATTCCATTAGCACGTAATTAGTAATATCAACTACTGGAGAATGTACTGCTTGGCCTGATCTTGTAAGCTTGTCAGCCATCCATTTAGGTGTTTGTATACTGTTATCAATGCCTTTGATTGATCTAGTTAAATATTTAGGACAAGCGACAGTATTACTAACACTAGTAGCAATGCTCGAGCTACCTGTAGCTGTAATATCAATTTCTGGCATAACAAATGCCATACCATAATTAGCGCTAACTTCACGAGCAACACCCAGTACAGAAAAACAATCGCCACGGTTTGGTGTAATATCTAACTCAATAATATTATCATCGAGATCTAAATATTTTCTAATATCCTGACCAATTGGCGCTTCGCTATTTAATTCAGCAATACCATCTGAAGAATCGCTCATGCCTAATTCAGACTCAGAGCAAATCATACCGAATGATTCAACACCACGAAGTTTGGCTTTTTTGATTTTAAAATCACCAGGCAGTTTAGCGCCGACAAGTGCAGCAATTACTTTTAGCCCTGTGCGTACATTTTTAGCACCACAAATAATTTGAACTAACTCAGCTTCGCCAACATCTACCTGGCATAAATTAAGTTTGTCTGCATCTGGATGTTTTTCGCAAGAAACCACATGCCCCACAACAACTTTACTAAACATAGGTGCGACAGTTCTAATACCATCCACCTCAAGACCTGCCATTGTTAATTGCTCTGCTAGCACTTCATCTGTAACAACAGGAGAAATCCATTCACGTAACCATGATGTTGAAATATTCATATACTTATTTAAATTGTTTTAGAAAACGAATGTCATTTTCAAAGAATAGTCTTAGGTCGTTTACGCCGTAACGTAACATTGCTAAACGCTCTACACCCATACCAAAAGCCAAACCAGTAAACTCTTCAGAGTCTACATTAACTGAGTTAAGTACATTTGGGTGCACAACACCACAACCCAGAACCTCCAACCAGCCAGTTTTTTTACAAACTCGACAACCTTCGCCGCCACAAATTACACACTCAATGTCTGCCTCAGCAGACGGTTCGGTAAATGGAAAGTAAGATGGACGAAAACGCACTTGGAGATCATCTTTTTCAAAGTATGCTCTCAAGAAGTCAATCAACAAGCCTTTTAATTGTGCAAAATTTGCATTTTTATCAACAATCAAACCTTCTACCTGATGAAACATTGGTGTGTGAGTGATATCAGAATCACAGCGATATACACGACCCGGTGCAATAATACGCACTGGCGGCTCTTGTTTTTCTAGAGTGCGAATTTGCACAGGAGAAGTATGTGTTCTTAATACTGTACTACCATCAAAGTAGAAGGTATCGTGCATGGCACGAGCTGGATGATGCTCTGGAATATTTAATGCAGTGAAATTATGAAAGTCGTCTTCAATTTCTGGCCCAGTAGCCACTTCAAAACCATTCTTAGCAAATAGTGCTTGAATACGCTTTAGAGTAATGGTTACTGGATGTAAGCCACCCATTTCAGCATTGCGTCCTGGAAGAGATACATCTACCTGCTCTTCTAACAATCTTTTCTCTAACTCGATCGTTTCTAAATGATTTTTTCTATCAGTCAATAAAGCCTGAACATCAACCTTTGCTTGATTGATAGCCTCACCCATTTTAGGACGCTCTTCTTTTGATAGCTTGCCTAAGCCTTTAAGTAGTGCTGTTAACTCGCCCTTCTTACCCAGAAAGGTAACCCTGATTTCATCTAATGCTTTTAAGTCTTGCGCATCAATGATGGCTAGCTTAGCTTTTTCAAGAATTGTATTAATCATTTAGTTGAAGACATCTTTAAGAATTTATGCAGTTGTTTACAAATTATCATAAATTGTTAAAGAGGTCTTTTATCATTTGGTATGAAAAAAGCCATGATAAATCATGGCTTTAGTTTGGACTATTTAGCTGCTTTAGCTATAGCCTCTTTTGCTTGATCCGCAATCTTGGCGAAAGCCGCTTTATCAAAAATTGCAATATCTGATAAAACTTTACGATCAATCTCAATACCTGCTTTGTTTAGGCCATCAATCATTCTTGAATAGCTTAAACCACAATTACGAGCTTCTGCGTTAATACGTACAATCCAAAGTCTACGGAATTGGCGACGCTTTTGGCGACGGTCACGGTATGCATATTGACCCGCTTTAATTACCGCTTGCTTAGCAACACGATACACTTTTGAACGTGCACCGTAATAACCTTTAGCTTTCTTTAAAATTTTCTTATGTCTTGCGTGCGCTTGCACACCTCTTGATACTCTTGCCATTTTTTATACTCCCTTAACTATACGGTAACATTCTACGAACCATTGGCACATCGACTTTCTCGACCATGTCAGGTGAACGTAAACTACGTTTTCTAGAAGTACTCTTTTTAGTCAAGATATGACGTAAGTGAGAGTGTTTACACTTATAACCACCACTGGCAGTTTTCTTAAAGCGCTTTGCAGCACCTCGGTTTGTTTTCATCTTCGGCATAATTTACTCCTTGTCCTTTGGACATATTTGTTATTCTTGTGAATAACTTTCTTAAAATAAAAGAAATAGCGCTGTTAGGCTCTACCTCTTTTTCGATTTGGGTGCCAGCATCATGCCTAGCTGACGACCCTCCATCTTTGCTTTTTGTTCTACATTAGCAAATTCTTCTGTATCTTTCTCAATTCTGTCTAGCATTACCATACCAAGTTCTTTGTGCTGCATTTCGCGGCCACGGAACCAAATACTTACTTTAACCTTGTCACCATTGTCTAAAAATTTAACCAAATTTCTAAATTTAATTTGGTAATCACCCTCTTCTGTGCCAGGACGATATTTAATGGTTTTAACTTGGGTTTTCTTTTGTTTCTTTTTAGCCTCTTTCTTTTGTTGCTTTAGCTCATAAACATATTTACCAAAATCCATAATCTTGCATACTGGTGGCACGGCGTTTGGAGAAACCTCTACTAAATCTAAGTTTACAGCTTTAGCTCTTTGCTTTGCTTCGCCAGTTTCAACAATACCGACTTGCCCACCTTCTGCATCAATTAATCGAACTTCTGAAACTCTAATATAATCGTTAACTCGAGTTTTGTTCTTATTTGATTTTTTAATAATTATTCCTCTACCGTTTCTTTATTTACTAATTCAACAAACGCTTCAATTGACATCGAACCTAAGTCTTCGCCACCACGTTTACGTACTGAAATCTCGTTATTTTCCATTTCACGCTTACCCGCTACCAAAATATATGGAAAACGTTGCATGGAATGCTCGCGTATTTTAAAGCCTATCTTCTCATTACGCAAGTCTGAAATCACTCTAAGTCCTTGTTTTTTTAACTTTTCGTTAACTTCTTTGACAAAATCAAACTGTTTTTCAGAAATATTCAGTACAACTGCTTGAATTGGTGCAAGCCATGAAGGGAATGCTCCTTCATAATGTTCGATCAAAATTCCTACAAATCTTTCTAATGATCCAACAATTGCACGGTGCAACATAACAGGTGTTTGCTTGGAATTATCTTCAGCAATATAGTGTGCATCTAGACGCTCTGGCATAGAGAAATCAACTTGCAATGTACCGCACTGCCATTCACGATCTAGACAGTCTTTTAAGACAAATTCAATTTTAGGACCATAGAAAGCACCCTCGCCTTCTTGCAAGTCCCACTTAATACCTTTTGCATCTAGCGCTTCTGCTAAAGCCGCTTCAGCACGATCCCAAACCTCATCTGAACCAACTCGATTTTCAGGTCGAGTAGATAGTTTAATATCAACATTGTCAAATCCAAAATGCTTATAAACATCAAATGTTAAATCGATAAAATTTGACACCTCTGATTGAATTTGACCTGCTGTACAAAAAATATGGCCATCGTCTTGAACAAAATTTCGCACACGCATAATACCGTGCAACGTACCTGACGGCTCATTACGATGACAAGATCCAAACTCTGCTAAACGCAATGGTAAGTCACGATATGACTTAAGACCTTGGTTAAAAATTTGAATATGGGCTGGGCAGTTCATTGGTTTAACCGCATAATCACGGTTCTCACTACTAGTGGTAAACATGTTGTCACCAAATTTATCCCAATGCCCTGATTTTTCCCATAGTGATCTATCAATCAACTGTGGTGTGTGCACTTCTTTATAGTCATTATCTCTAAATACAGTACGCATGTACTGTTCAACAATTTGATATAACGTCCAACCTTTTTCATGCCAAAACACCATGCCAGGTGCTTCTTCTTGCATATGGAATAAATCTTGAGTTTTGCCAATTTTTCGATGGTCACGCTTTTCAGCTTCTTCCAATCGGTGTAGGTGAGCCTCAAGATCTTCTTTAGTTGCCCACGCTGTGCCATAGACACGCTGTAGCATTTCATTGTTTGAGTCACCGCGCCAGTAAGCGCCAGCTAACTTCATTAATTTAAATGCTTTTAAACGTGATGTTGATGGCACATGAGGGCCACGACATAAATCAATAAAATCACCTTGCTTATACAATGAAAGAGGTTGATCAGCTGGGATAGACTCAATAATTTCAGCCTTATAATGCTCGCCTTTAGCTTTAAAGAAAGCAACCGCTTCATCACGAGACATCTCAGAACGCTCAATCTTAAGACTTTGCTTAACCAATTTTTTCATATTTTTTTCAATTTTGGCTAAATCAGATTCTGAAAAACCGTCTTTATAAGCAAAATCATAGAAAAAACCATTATCGATCACAGGTCCAATAGTTACCTGTGCTTCTGGATATAGCATTTGTGTGGCTTGCGCTAAAAGATGCGCTGTAGAATGACGAATCACTTCTAGACCTTCGTCATCTTTAGCAGTAACAATTGAAACACTAGCATCAGATTCAATCATATAAGAAGCATCGACTAACTCTCCATTTACCTTGCCAGCAAGGGTTGCTTTAGCTAAGCCAGAGCCAATAGATTTAGCAACTTCAAATACGCTAAGCGCTTGATCGAAAGTTTTTTTCGTTCCATCAGGTAGTGTGATTATTGGCATGTAAAAATGATCAAAATAAAAGGTCTTATTTTACCTTATTTTGTGACTGATATTTGCTCAACCATTAGTTGTAGAGAAGTATTTCCGCGCCAAATATTGATAGATAATTTATAAGCAACTGTAACTTGAGTTGATTCAAGTGGCACTTGAAAAAATGCTATCGCATCATGCACTTTATTATCATCTTTAAGCTTAAGTCGGCACTTTAGGTGTTTTTCACCAACCACCCTTTGATCAATAATTTCAAAATCACCAAAAAATACAGGCTCTTCAAACCCTTGCCCCCAAGGGCCTGCATCTTTTAAAATTTGAGCATTGTTAAGCGACAAGTCAAATGCTGACAACACGCCATCAGTTAGCAGCTCAACTTTAGGCAGTTCATCTTCTAGGTGGGCTTTAATGGCATCATTAAAAGCACGTTTAAACGACCAAAAATTTTCAGCTTTAATACTAAGTCCAGCCGCCATTGCATGGCCACCAAATTTTAAAATAAGACCCCGGTGCTGACGATCGACTAAATCCAATAAGTCTTTAACATGTACACTAGGGATAGAGCGAATAGAGCCTTTTAAAAAATCACCAGATTTTGCAAATACAGCGACTGGGCAGTGGTAATCCTCTTTGAGTTTTCCTGCAACAATACCAACAATACCTTCATGCCAGGAAGGATCAAATAAACTAAGGGAAAATTTACCCTCACTAACATCTTGCGCATCAACAATGGCTTGCGCCTCATCTTGAATTCGAGTTTGCTCTTCTTTACGTTTATTATTAAACTCTTCTAACTCTTGAGCATATCGTCTTGCATCATTTATATCATCTGTGAGCAAGCATTTAATGCCACGTGAAATATCACTAAGACGCCCTGCTGCATTTAAACGAGGACCTACTGCAAATCCAAGGTCGCTCGCTTGTAAGGTTTGTGCTGGGCGATTGGCAATTTCTAATAATGCTAGAATACCGGGCGAGCAAAGTTTTTGCTGGATGCGCTTAATACCTTGATCAATTAAAATTCGATTATTTTGATCAAGCTTCACCACATCTGCCACAGTACCCAATGCCACTAAATCAAGTACAGTGCGTAAATCTGGCAGTGCAATACCATGATCGGAAAAATATTGGGTTTTGTTAAGATGGCTTTTAAGCGATGAAAACAAATAAAAACACACGCCAACACCAGCTAAATTTTTACTCGGAAAATCACAGTCTTTAAGATTTGGATTAATAATTGCATCAGCTTCTGGCAATGTATCACTTGGCAAGTGATGGTCAGTGATAATCACTTTAATGCCTGATTTTTTGGCCAGCTTAGCACCATCAAAACTTGATATACCATTATCAACGGTGATGATCAAATCAGGTTGTTTTTCTTTGATCGCTAAGTTTACAATTTCTGGACTTAACCCATAGCCATGCTCAAAACGATTTGGCACTAAAAAATCTACATACTTAGCGCCCATCATTCTCAACGATTTAACTGCCACAACAGATGCGGTGGCACCATCGCAGTCAAAATCTCCAATGATCAAAATTCTTTTCTGCTCAAGTAAAGATTGCTCTAATAAACTTAATGCAGTGCTTAGTTGGTCAAATTTTGGAATCAAAAGATGATTAAGACCAAGTGTTAATTGCGATTCAGAGACTTGACGAGCTGCGTATATTTTTTTTAAAAAGGAGGGGATATCATCCGAATACGAATCTAATAAAGCTTGATCAAATACTCTAGTTAGCATTGGTTACCAAACGCACATAGGCGTCAAATGATTTATCTGAACTTTTAGATCCACCATAAAAGAAAGGCACGTCAATGGCAATTTCGTCATTCAGTTGATCTGAACTCCAATAAGATTTAAGCTGGGTATTGGGGAAAAACTGCTGATTAATCAACAGGTCTTCATCACCATAAAGCATGAGTGTTTTTAGCTCTGCTTCAGTAGGTAAGCGCCAATTTACCTGCTGACAGAGTCTAATGATGTTAACAGCTTTTACATAATTTTTTGTATTGCATTCAGTGGCCCAATGGCAATTGTGCGAATAATCACCGTTCAATATTCCAGTCTTGCCATCGAACCAGGTATAGGTATTTTGTGTATTTTGCAGGCCTTTACTTGCTAGTTTAACTTCCCATACGAGTTTAGATTTATCGTCTAATATGCATCGTTGATCAGTCGATGAATTATTCAAAATTGCACCTTGGTCAGATACTTTAAATAGCTGAGCATTCGCCACATTCGTGATTAACAATATAAATGATAATAAAAGTTTAGTTTTCATTGGTTATTATTTGGGTAATTCGTTTGGCACTTTCAGGTGCCATATTAAGACCATTACGAAAATGGCCAGTATTCAAATAAACATTATCAAAATTAGCATGCTTACCTAATAATACTTTAGCGGACTTGCTTGCTGGCCTAAAACCTGACCAGTGATGCTCAACTTTAGCCTTGGCCAAACTAGAAAAACGCTTTGAAGCAAATTCATGTAATGATTGGCGAGTCTGTTCATCAATAGATCGATCAAAACCAACATTTTGCATGGTTGAGCCAACTAGTATACGCCCATCTTTTCTTGGGATGATATAACGACCCTGGTCCAATATGATGTGATTAACCACACCCGGATCAGATTTAAGAACTATCATTTGACCTTTTACTGGAAACACCTCTTGTGTCAATTCTAACCACTGGGAGCTCCAAGCACCTGAACAAACCACAACAGAATCTGATAAATAATTTTTATAAGGCGTTTTAACACCAAGTGATTGATTATTACGAACTAGCAATTGCTCGACTTTAGTTTGTTCAATAATAGTCACGCCTTTGCTGATAACATCTGCTTTTAATGCTTTCAATAATCTTGGATTTCGAACTTGAGCAACATGTTCAAATAGTGCACCATCTTCATGTACTTGATAATTTAGCTGATGTTCTTGCATCCATGATTTTGCCTCAACCGTATCAAATTCATCCATCATTAACAAGCCTGATTTTAAATACTGAGGATCAAGCCCTGTATCTTCAAATATTTGGACGCATAATTGCTCGTAGACTAATTGAGATGCTTGACTTAATTCGTTGGTGAGTTTGTCATATTTCCAAGGATAAAGCGGAGAGATAATACCGCCACCCGCCCAAGAGGATTCTTGTGCGCATTTGCTCTGATCAAGTATCGTAACCTTTGCACCGGACAGTGCAAGTGAACGAGCACTCATCATGCCAATAATACCGCCGCCAACAATTAAACAATCACTCATTGTTTGACTTTTTTATTTTGCTTGATATCAACCATAATCAATAAAATAACACCTAAGGTAATGACTATATCGGCTATATTAAATATCGGCCAGTATAAATCCTGGTAATGTAAATCAATAAAATCAATAACAAAACCCAGCACAAATCGATCAATCAAATTACCAATAGCGCCTGATAAAATCAGGCTCAATGCGCAAAGTTTAGCAAGCTGAGTTGAGCTAGTTTTTGACATCCATATAATTAATGCCAAACTGGCGACAGCAGAAATGGATACTAAAAAATATTGCTGCCAGCCATCCTCATTAGCTAAAAAACTAAAAGCTGCACCATAGTTATGCACATGAGTAATACTCAAAAAACTGGTAATCTCAAATGTTTCATGCGGTTTTATATAGCCATAAACCAGTAGCTTGGTTAGTTGATCAGCAACAATCAACAGTAGTACGAATAAATACCACTTTAAATGTTTCATGCCTTGTTTGGATTATATTTAATAATAGTGATAATTGGTACAACAAATCCAATAATAATCACTACCCAGAGTAAACTACCAAGCTCGCTGTAATTTTGTGCTGTGGTAATAACACCTTCAGTGACCACTTCACGACTGACAACAAACATTTGATTTAGATATTTGGTAAACAGCCCTCCAGCACTCAAGGCAATATTCATCAAGCTTGCCATTAACGCAAACCAAGTACCTTTCTTGCCCTCGGGCGCATAAATAGCCACCAAGGTAAGCATTAACACTTGGGCAATATAGTCAAATGGTGAGGCCATAGCAGTATCAACCAAAGCCACAGTACGTGCATCAAAGCCAAGCATAGTATGAATATCGTAATACATTGCCACAATAGGCATTGAAAGCAATGTACCTATAATGGTTAAGAAAATAAGCACTTCTGCAATGTCTCGCTTGATGATAAATTTAGCCGAGAACCACATGCCAACGAGTGCTATACCACCGCCAATAGCGGACAACTTAGCAAAGAAAGATTCATCAAAACCCAGTATATCAATTTCCCACCAAGTCAAACCTGCGCCGACTGAGGGCATGGCGCGATAAACGAAAATAATGATCATGGCCATTTTGATATGACGAATGGTATTGGCATCTAGATCATTAATCAGATCTGACAATAAGTACAACACAACAGACAGGGAAACAACAAAGACAATTTCTTGTGAATAAGGCACATCGTTATAACCCATCAGCACAATAAAAACAGCAAACAGCAAACCGCCATATAACACATGTTTATTAATGGGCGATACGGGTACTGGATTAAGCTTAACCAATGTCACACCTAAAATAGAAAGCAGCGGCACAAACAGCGCTATTTGGAAAATAACTTGACGATTATCACTAAAGACATCGGCTAACTCACCACCAATCCAGCCGGTGATAAAGATAGCAAAGCCCAGAGACAAGCGAGCCAACACCTGAATGGTGGCTAACTCATGGTTAATGTCTTCTTGTGACTGGTTTTTATCAATAACCTCAGTGGTCATGGTGTCAGCCACCACATCTTGCATAACAAAACCAACCACTGCAATAACACTGGCAAAAACATACACAGCTTTTTTAGAAAAATCCTCAACAATGGCATAATCACCGACAACAGCAATCATCATTAGCGAGCTAATGGTGATTAATACCGCGCCAATATAGACATAGGATTTTCGATTTGAACCAAAGATATTGACACTATCAACCATAGAGCCAAAAATCATTTTCACCGTCCAAGGAACACCTAGCCATACAGCCAATTCAGCCAAATTAGCAGCAGACATATCAAGCGAGTCTTTAACCCAAAAATTTTCAGCAATCGCTGTAAATACACCACTACCGTATGAAAAATAAATCAACAGTAATGGAATGTAACGCATTCTAAATGCGCGAATTGGGGTTAATAAAATATCTAACATTTGTAAATTAATAATTACAATAACAGTTAGCTATTATAGGTGCTGTGTAGGTTATAATTTGTTTTTTATTAATGACATTTTGGAGATTTTATGGGTTTCATGACTGGAAAGAAAGCATTAGTTGTTGGCGTCGCCTCTAACCGTTCTATTGCTTGGGGCATTGCCGAAGCAATGGCAAAACAAGGGTGTGAAATTGCACTAACTTACCAAAATGAGAAATTAAAAAAACGCGTAGATAAGTGTGCTGAAGTTTGTAATTCTAACATTGTTATTGAATGTGACGTGGCTACTGACGAAGGCATTGAGCAAACCTTTACCGAGCTTAAAAAACATTGGGATAATTTTGATATTATCGTACACTCAGTTGCATTTGCACCTCGAGACGCCCTAGATGGAAACTATATTGAAGCAACAACACGTCAGAATTTTGCAACTGCTCATGATATTAGCTCTTATAGTTTTACCGCTCTTGCTAAAGCAGCAGGAACTATGCTGAACGATAATGGTGCATTATTAACAGTTAGTTACTTAGGCGCTATTCGTGCCATTCCAAATTACAATATTATGGGTGTTGCTAAAGCCTCACTTGAGGCTAATGTTCGATACATGGCTGCAGCACTAGGTCCTGATCGTGGCATTCGTGTTAACGCTGTTTCAGCAGGACCAATTAAAACATTGGCTGCTGCTGGTATTAAAGACTTTGGTAAGTTGCTTGATTATGCTGCTGACTCATCTGCTCTTAAGCGCACTGTCACTACCGAAGAAGTGGGTAATGCAGCTGCATTCTTGTGTTCAGACTTAGCTTCTGGCATTACTGGTGAGATAACTTATATTGACTCTGGCTATAGCTTTTACGATAAAGGTCCTGAATAATAACTAAATTGCTTGATACATAAAAAAGCCTTGATCGATCAAGGCTTTTTTATTGTTCATTCGTTTAATGTTAATCGAACTCAACTGTCATAGGGTTGTTGGTATCTTTGGCCTACTGATAAAGTAAACCGTCATAATCTACCTATTTAATCACTATAAGTTTTGATTATATATTTCTATATCTGCCTGCTTGCGAAGCATTTGCAAAATATTAACAAACATTTCATTCGACTCAAAGCCAATCAGGATGTTTTCCAGCGCTTGTTCTGGCACCTTCTTACTAGTCGCCTTAAGTAATGATAAATCTATTACTACAGCACTTTGATCACCTAAACTTTGAGCACTAAACACTGAGCCATTGTTTGGTTTGGCTAATGCAAAAACTTTATCAATAATAGCTGCATCGGCCTTGTTCGAATCACGACCAATCCAACCGACATTATTCCATGATAGAGAATTTTTATTCATTAGCGATTCAATAGATTTGTCGTCACCAGCTTTGGCATGCTTCACAATTTGTGTGGCAATACTATCAACAAATGTTTTTGACAATAGGCCAGTTAAATATGTATTGATCTCACTCTCAACTTCATTAAAAGTCTTTTGTCGTTGTGCTAACTTATCTTTCAAGTGCAGAACTACATAGCGATCCCCTCCAAGCTCTAGAACTTCTGAATTCTCATTAGCATTAAGAACGACATTACTAAATGCTGCCTTAAGCATCTTAGGGTCAATCTGAGTATTTTTTCTATTAAAGAAATCAGTAGTTTGTAACTTTAAATTCATCTGACCAGCAAGCTCTTCTAGATTTGCCTCATAAGCCAAATTAGCCATTTGCTCCGTCAGATTATATAAATCTTTTTGCGCTTGAGACTGAGTGTATAAATCAATCAACTCTGATTTAACTTGGTCAAATGGCTTAACCTCGCCTAACTTTATTTTATTTAATCTAATAATATGAAAACCGAACTCTGATTTAATCAAGCCACTTAACTCACCTTCCTTCATGCTGAAAGCACTATCTTCAAAAGCGCCCACCATAACACCACGAGTAAAGAAACCTAAATCACCAGCAGAATCTTTAGAGCCTGTATCTTGGGAGTATTCTGCAGCTAATTTAGCAAAATCACCACCCTTATTTAATAATGCCAACACTTCATTTGCAGCTTTTTCATCATCAATCAGAATGTGCTGAGCCTGACGCTCTTCATCAGTAGTAAATCGAGTTTGCTCATCTTCATAAAAATTAAATAAATCATCATCATTAACGCTAACTTTTTTAGCAATTTCAGCCAATGAAAGCTCAACAAATTGAACTTTGACTTGCTCTGGCGCAAAGAAAGAGTCTTTTTGATTGTTAAAGTAATCCTTAACACTTTGTGTATCAACATTAACCTTAGACGTGTAATCTTTAGCATCTAACCGAATATAAGAAAAATTACGCTGCTGATCGCTTAATTGATGCACTCTACTGAGCTGAGAAGGCAATACAAAAGCAGAATCAAGCAAATTATATTTAACTTGATTTTGAGTTAATTCCTGAGCTTTAATAGATTCATATTTAGCTGGCGTATAACCATTTAATCTTAACAATTGCTTGTATTTGTCAATAGAAAACTTCCCTTGATCTGCAAATAATTCGTTAGACTGAATAATCGTGTTAAGTTCAGTAGCAGTAGTTGCATGAGACATTTTTTCAGCTAATTGATTTAACAAACGCTTATCAACCATTTGATTAATAATTGACTGCTTCAATACTGCATCAAACTCAATGTCGTATTTTTCATCAAGCTTTTGTTGTAGACGTCTTTTTTGCGGATTAAACTCAGCCAAAAACTCCTCTTTGCTGATCTTGTCATCATTGATACTCGCAACAACAACATTAGAGGCACCAGTAAAATATTCACCAATACCAAATAAAGCGAAAGGAATGGTAATTAAACCAACAATTACATAGGCCAACCAGCCTTTAGTTTTGTTTTTAATTGAACTAAGCATAAGTATGTGAGTTAGTTTGATATCTAAGAATAAATACCAAAAAATTTAAATAATGAAAAACAAGATTATAAACAAAATGTTTATAAGAAAAAAGGGTGTTTTTAGATATATTTAAATATAAGGGAATTCGGATGCCAATACTTGAAAAGTAATGGCGGAGCGGACGGGATTCGAACCCGCGACGTCCTGCGTGACAGGCAGGCACTCTAACCAACTGAGCTACCGCTCCGAAATGTTCTCTTGGTGGGCGATACAAGACTTGAACTTGTGACATTCGCCTTGTAAGGGCGACGCTCTACCAACTGAGCTAATCGCCCAAGAAAACATATGCCTAATACTTACGTGCTAAGCAAGAGGCATATTATACTGAAAAAATCTTATGAGTTAACTGATTCTTTAAGTAATTTACCTGCTTTAAATGCAGGTACTTTAGATGCTTTGATTTGAATCGCTGCACCTGTTTGTGGGTTGCGTCCAGTACGGGCTGCACGATCTCTCACTAAGAAGCTACCAAAACCTGTAATTGCCACACTATCGCCTGCTGACAATGCTGAAGTGATTGCACTTGTTGTTGCGTCTAATGCGCGAGCTGCATCTGCTTTTGTTAAACCTGATGCTTCAGCAATTGATGCTACTAAATCTGACTTATTCATTACTCTATTCTCCTGTTTCGTAATTCATATTTCAATATTGAAATTTGTTAAGCGTTATAAAATGCTTTGAATGAATTATCCATTAAATGTCCATGCTGTCAACGCATTTTTATAAAAAATATAGCAAGCCCTATGTATTAGTTTTTGCTGATATTTTAAGCTGTTGAATTAACGGTAAAATTTGTGTTTTCCAGATCTCTAAAGTAAGCTGTCCAACGCGTTTAAACTGGATTATCCCTTGATTATCTACGATAAAAGTCTCAGGCGTTGCGTAAACACCTAGCTCTAGACCTAGTTTACCTGTCTTGTCGAAAATAATTTTATCATAAGGGTTTCCCAGTCTATTTAAGAAAAACTCACCTTCTTTGCGAGTATCTTTGTAATTAACACCCAGCATTTGCACTGAATCGTTTTTACCAATGTTGATTAGCATTTGATGTTCTGCACGACAAGTTACACACCATGAAGCCCAAACATTGACCAATGTTATATTGCCCTTCAATAAGGAGTGTGTGGTGTATTTTTCTTTAGTTGAAAAATCTTCAACTTCTATATTTGGGAATGACTTGCCAATTAGTGGCGAAGGTAGTTTTTTGGTATCTCGACCCAAGCCATCAAATAAAAACCAAGCTAGCGCTATAAAAATAACTAACGGTAAAAACTTACCCATTATTTTTCAGCACTCTTTTTAAGCGATGCGGCTACTTCTGGCGGCATGTAATTCTCATCATGCTTGGCAAGCACTTCTGTTGCTATAAATATGCCATCGACCAATGAGCCAGTAGTAATAATACCTTGTCCTTCTCTAAAAAGATCTGGCAGAATTCCTTCGTACTTAATGGTAAAGCTATTGGCATTATCTGTGACACCAAAGGTTACCTTGATGCCGTCACGCTTAACACTATTCATTGACACCAGCCCACCTAAACGAAAGCTCTTGCCCTCTGGCGCCTTGCCTTCAATTACGTCAGTTGGTGAAAAGTAATATAAAAGATTTTCACTAAATGCCTTTAAGCCAAAATAGCCTGCCAAACTTACCCCAGCAACTAATATAGCTACCAGCATCATTCTGCTTTGTCTTTTTGTCATGTTGATTAATTCCTTGAGTATTTGATACGTAATTGTTTAATTGTGTTTTTATGGATAGATCTAGTTCTAATGAATAAAGTTGCAATAACAACAAACGTCATTAGGTATGAAAACCAAATATAAAACGCATATTTACCATATGGTAAAAACGAAAAGTATTCTGCCAGTGTCATTAGCCTTTCTCCGTGATGATTTTTTTAACCCATCCACTATTCTGCTCTTGAATTAACACTTCATCTCGTGCACGCATTAACAACAAAAGACCATATAGTAGCTTAAATGAAATACCCATTAATACCAATGGTAACAACATATCAGAATGAATGGCTGGCTGTGATATTTTTTCAATAGAGCTGATAGAGGCGCCTTGGTGAAGTGTATTCCACCAAGTGACTGAATAATGAATAATTGGTAAGTTAATCAAACCAACAATAGCTAGAATTGAGCTTGCCTTTGCAGCTGTTTTTGGATTGTCAAATGCGTTATTAAGTGACATATAAGCCAAGTACAAAAATAACAAAATTAACTCACTGGTCAGTCGCGCATCCCAAACCCACCATGTTCCCCACATGGGTTTACCCCATACAGCACCTGTGACGAGCGCTAAAAATGTAAATGAAGCGCCAATTGGTGCAGAAACCTTGGCTACAACATTGGCTAATTTAATCTGCCAGATCAATCCAATTGCACCCGATATAGCCAATACTAAATACACAAACATACTCATCCATGCAGCTGGCACATGAACATACATAATACGGTAGCTTTCACCTTGTTGATAATCAGCTGGCGCAATAACCAAGCCCCAATACAAACCAACCAGAGTGATAACAATAAACGGATACAAAAGCCAAGGAATAATTTTGGCACTTATTGAATAGAAATTTTTAGGTGAGGCGAATGCCTGAATCCATTTCCACATAATTTATCTTTTAATAAAATCTGTGAATTATTTTAAGGATTTTTTGGCTACATTGTTGCGTAAATAAGTTGGTAATGGTAAATGACCATCCATTGGCTGTTTATTACTTATATGTATTAATGCCATCTCAATTAGATTCTCGGCTTTAGGATAAAAGTCTGACTGATAATTACTAACACCAGTAGAACTACTTAACGCTTGTTGGTACGCACCCCAGCCAGTGCCAACACCAATATAATCAACCCCAAGTTGAGGTGCAGATTCAGGCTTAAGAATGGCTTCATCGATCAAGTTATTATTTTCATAAACACCCCAATAAACTTCATTCATACGAGCATCCAAACAAACCGCAATTTTATTGGTATTAAATTTTTGGCTTGCACCATAGCCCACAACTGCTAACGTTGAAAATCCTAAGGTTGGAATATCGAATGCTAATGACATTCCTTGCACAACGCTGATACACATACGAACACCTGTAAAAGCACCGGGCCCTTTGGTATACACGATTAAATCCAAATCTTGAATACACAAACCTGTCTCATTTAAAACCTCATCACACAAAGGTAAAATCAATCCTGAACTTTTTGCCACATCTTTAATAAAACGTGATGTTTTGTGTGACTGAGTATAAAGACTGACCGAGCAAACTTCGGTACAGGTATCAATGGCAAGTATATTTTTCATAAGTTGTAATGGATTGATGCGGTAATCTCTTTTTACTTATTTTACAATCTTTTCATACTTGTGATACAGACTCAATACTAATTGTCTACGCTTAGCCAATCGCTGTGGATATTTAATTGGATGGTAATAACTAGGACCCTTAACCATGGCCACCAAGGTTGCTACTTCTTCCAAGGTAAGCCTATCAATATCATTATTAAAATAGAACTTTGCAGCTTGAGCAAAACCATGTATGGCTAAATTACCCTTTTGACCCAGGTAAACACTATTCATATAATAATTAAGAATAAAATTTTTATCAAAAGACAATTCTAGCAATACAGCCATCAACACTTCTTTAAGTTTTCGATCAATTCGTCTCTCACGCGTCAGTAATTCATTTTTAATAAGCTGCTGAGTAATAGTACTAGCACCGCGAATGGGTTTGTCATATAACCAATAATCACGCAACACTCTGGCAATTTCTTTAAAATCCACACCAGAATGATTAAAAAATGATTGATCTTCAGTTAATAACAGCATATTAACCACAACCTTAGAAGACGGAATGTAATCCACTTGAAGTGTTTTATTTGAAAAGTGACTAACAACCAATGAATTAAGAAAAAATATATTAGTTACGATCGACAAAAAAGTAACAATCGCGAGGATCCCAATCCAACGACTAAATTTTGTATGCTTAAAAAATGAGGATTTAATGTTCATTAATTTTCATTTTAACAAAATCATTCATTGTGTGCTTTTTCAATGTTTAATAAAAATCAATGGTTTTATAATTGTGAATAACACTGAATTAGTATAAAATACCCACTCCCTTGCTTGAGAACATGGTGTTCCAAGCTATTATTAATAACCATAAGGAGATACAACTCATGAGACATTATGAGATTACACTTATTGTGCACCCTGACCAATCGGCTCAAGTAAGCACAATGATGGATAACTACAAAGAAATTATTACAACTGGCGGTGGAAAATTGCACCGTGAAGAAGACTGGGGCCGTAAGCACCTAGCTTACCCAATCAACAAAATTTATAAAGCGCATTACTTATCAATGAACATTGAATGTGATCAAGATACGCTTGATAAGCTTAACTATAACTTCCGTTTTAACGACGCAATCCTTAGAAACTTAATTCTTTCTGAAGATAAAGCAATCACTGAGCCTTCAATCATGATGACGGCTAAAGACGAAGACACTAAACCAGTTAGAAAATAGGAGTTTATTATGGCTAAGCAACAAAAGAGAAAACGTAGACCTCAAATTAAAGTTAACACTTTTTGTCGTTTCAAAGCGGCAGGTGTTGAAAAAATCGACTATAAAGATGTTGATACCTTGTTGAAGAATATTGATGAAAGTGGCAAGATCACACCATCAAGAATGACAGGTACTAGCGCCAAGTTTCAGCGTCAGTTAACAACTGCCATTAAGAGAGCTAGATTTTTAGCTCTAATTCCTTACACTGATAAGCACAAGAAATAGGAGTAACGATCATGCAAGTAATTTTATTAGAGACAATTCAAAAAGTAGGCGCCTTAGGTGATTTAGCTAATGTTAAAGCCGGTTATGCACGTAACTACTTAATTCCACGTGGAAAAGCTAAACCTGCAACTAAAGCAAACTTAGCTGAGTTTGAAACATTAAAGGCTGACTTACAAGCTAAAGAAGCTGCTGCATTATCAGCTGCTCAAACAATTGAAGCTAAAATGGCTGACACGGTTTGTACAATTACAGCAAATGCTGGCGATGAAGGTAAGTTGTTTGGTTCTATTACAACAGCTGATATTTCTGAAAGCCTTGCTAAAGCTGGATTTGAAGTTGAAAAGCGTACTATCAACATGTCTGAAGCGATTCGCCACACTGGTGAATATGATGTTAGCGTAACACTGCACTCATCTGTTTCAGTAGCAATTAAAGTTGTTGTAGAGGCTCAAGAAGAAGAGTAATAATTTAACTTAAAATTGAGTTAAAATTAAGAACCCTCGCAAGAGGGTTTTTTATTTTTTAGGCAACCCCATGGATATCGAAAACATAAAAATTCCACCTAATTCACTTGATTCAGAGCAATCTGTTTTAGGTGGGCTTCTATTGCACAATGATACTTGGGATCAAATAGCTGACATCTTAACTTCGATTGATTTCTACAATGCTTCACATCGAATAATCTTTGAGGCTATTTCAACTCTACTACAACATGATAAACCTGCCGACATTTTAACCGTCAAAGAGCATGTTAAAAAAAATGGCAATGAAGAAACTATTGGTGGTTTTGTTTATTTAGCTCAAATTGCTGAAAATACGCCCAGTATTTCTAATATCGAAGCCTATGCCAAGCATGTTCGTGAGCTTAGTGTTTATCGTCAGTTAATTATTGCTAGTCATGAAATTGCTGACACTGCTTACAACCCTAAAGATATGGAAGTTCAGCATCTACTCGACTTATCAGAAAAGAAAATCTTTGAAATCGCTGAGCAAGTCACTCGTGGCAAACAAGATGTTGTTAATGTTAAAGACATCATCAAAGACGTGGTTAACCGCGTACATGAGATGCAAGAATCTGATGGTGTTACTGGCCTTGAAACGGGATTTACAGAACTGGACAATATCACCTCAGGATTACAAAATGGTGATTTAATTATTGTTGCCGGGCGCCCTTCCATGGGTAAAACAGCCTTTTCAATGAATATTATTGAGCATGTTGCTATTACTGCCAAAGAGCCGAAGCCTGTAGCTGTATTCAGCCTGGAGATGCCTACTGAATCATTAGTTATGCGCATGATCTCTTCTTTTGGCCATATTAAAGGTGAAAATCTAAAAGGCACCATGACTGAAACTGACTGGAATAGCTTTAATCATGCAGTATTAGCATTAGAAAAATCAACTGTACTAATTGATGAAACTCCATCTATAACTCCAACTGAAATTAGAGCAAAATGTCGTCGTCTTAAGCGCCAATATCCAGACTTAGCATTAATCATGGTGGACTATTTACAACTAATGGTTGTTCATGGAAAGAGTGATAATCGCGTTCAAGAAATTTCAGAAATTTCTCGATCTTTAAAGGCACTTGCTAAAGAAATTAACGTGCCTGTTATTGCTTTATCACAACTTAACCGTGGTGTTGAGTCACGCCCTAAAGCGGGAAAGGGTCGTATGCCGCAAATGTCTGATTTACGTGAATCAGGAGCAATTGAGCAAGACGCAGATATTATTGCTTTTATCTATCGTGATCAACAATATCATGACGACTCTTATTCCAATCCTGAAGAAATTGGCAAAGCAGACTTGCAAATTGCCAAACATCGTAATGGTTCAACAGGCAGAATTAAACTTGCTTTTGTTGGTGAATACGCACGCTTTGAAAACCTTGCTAATGAGGATCAATTCCAAGGTATGCCAGATGAGCATATGGACGCCGCCTATAACAACAACATGGCTAATTTTGATCAAGAGCCCTTCTAGACTTTTATGCACGCTGTAGCAGCCATATCACAATCAGCACTAACTCATAACTTAAACGTTGTTCGAACACAAGCTCCTCATTCAAAAATAATATGCATGGTTAAGGCTAATGCTTATGGTCATCGTTTTGATCTAATCAAACCCTTATTACAATGTGATCTTTTGGCTGTTAGCGAGCTGAGTGAGGCTCGTACACTAAGACAATATACTGCACTGCCTATTTTATTATTATCTGGCGTTTTTAATGAGCATGATCTTAATGAGGCGATTAAATTAGACTGTCATTTAGTTTTGCATGATTTATCGCAATTATCAATTATTTGCAGCAGTAAACAACCTATTTCTGTTTGGTTAAAAGTTGACACGGGCATGCATCGTTTAGGCTTATCTCCATCTGAGCTAAGTATTTGTTTAGAACAGATCAATAACCATTCAAACATCCGTATCGAATGTATTATGAGTCATTTTTCTTGTGCCGATGAGCCAGAAAACACCAACAATTTAAAACAACTTAACTACTTTAATCAGATTAAAGTAGATGGTGTCAATCGTTCAATAGCCAATTCTGCCGCAATCCTTAGCCTACCTCAATCACATTTTGAGTATGTGCGCCCAGGCATCATGCTGTATGGCGTATCTCCGTTTTCAACCGTAGATGAAAAACTACAACCAGTGATGGAGTTATCTGCACCGATTATGAGTGTTAAATCTATAGATAAGGGCGACTCTGTTGGCTATGGATCAAGCTGGACAGCTAAGCAAAATACCAAAATTGCTATAATCGGTATTGGCTACGGTGATGGCTATCCTCGGCATGCAAAAAATGGCACGCCTGTTTTAATTAATAACACCTTATGCTCGCTAATTGGTCGAGTTTCAATGGATTTAATTTGTGTTAATATCGGAGATTTGAACGCATCTGTTGGCGATAAAGCTATCCTCTGGGGGCATGATAAACTTCATGTTGAGACAGTTGCAAAACATAGTAATACCATTGGCTATGAACTGTTAACCAGTGTTAGTAGTCGTGTTGATTTTATAGTACATGATTAAACTTATTCAAATTAGCGATTGTCATATTGATGACCAAGTAATGACAATGGGTGTCAATACTCAGGAAAATTTAAAGAAAGTTGTTAAAAAACTTTCTGATTATGAATTTGACGTTATGTTGATTAGTGGTGACTTAACTCATAATGGCACACCCAGTTCTTACGCTCGAATAAAGGAAATACTCGCCCCTATTAACACCCCAATCCATGTGATTGGCGGCAATCATGATAATCTTATTCAGCTCAACACCATCTTTAAAGATAATATTTTAAATTCTACTAAGCTTGGCAATTGGCAGATTATTGGCATTGATTCAGTACAATTAAATAAAGCTAGCGGTCT
Organism: Candidatus Thioglobus vulcanius; assembly: GCA_910595855.1. Taxonomy (GTDB): domain Bacteria; phylum Pseudomonadota; class Gammaproteobacteria; order PS1; family Pseudothioglobaceae; genus Thioglobus_A; species Thioglobus_A vulcanius. Next base: position 30,761 of record CAJVCJ010000030.1, read on the forward strand.
ATTAACCAAAGAAGCTTTAAATGACCTTGATCAAAAGCTTTCAGACTCTAATTCTGAATACATTATAGTAGTTCTGCATCATCCGATCGTTTCTATGAATAGTAGCTGGGATGATAATTTATCACTAGAAAACCCAGGAGATTTACTCCAGGTATTAAACAAACATTCTAAAATACGCTGTGTGGTATTTGGACATGCACATGAATCTGCTAGCTTTAATCATGAGCCCTTTGCGATTGTTTCTTGCCCGTCAACTGCTCTACAATATAACAAAGAGTCAAGAATTGGCTTTAATGAATTTACTCTGTATGATAACGGCCAAATAGACTGGACAACACAATGGATTTAGAGACTAAATATTTAAACGATTTATATAACTCTCGCCAAGCAAAAACATACAGTGATGTAAGCGCTTTGTTCGAATCAAACTACTTAAAAATATTAAAGCTTATTCCACTGCTCAAACAAACCGCGCATCATAGTATTATTCATCATGACGCTGCAGCCGATCTACACTTGATGGTTGATCAACGTTTTACCCATACTGGCATTTTTACACTGACGCATATTCTTGATGGATCGATTCATAAACCTGATATTAAATTTAAAGTTTATTTTGATGTACAACTGCTGGAGGTAATCTCAGTATGTAATGAGACGACACTTAACTCTAGCCACCCATTTCTAGCTCAGTGTAACGATATGAATATACAATGGGAGCTTAATCTTTTCATAGAGAAGTGGCTAGATTACTGTTTAGACAAATACCAAGGAAAATCATGGCAGATGCTGTAGACCCAAAAGCTAAAAATAAATTAGTAATTGCAATTTCATCACGAGCATTATTTGATTTAGATGAGTCTCACCAAATTTTCAAACAACAAGGTGTTGAGGTGTACGCTAAACATCAAGAAGAAAATGAAGATGTGATTTT
>CAJVCJ010000031.1 GCA_910595855.1 Candidatus Thioglobus vulcanius
AGCTTTTCACGAATAAACTCAGCCACAATAAACTTCTCAGAACGGTCAGTGACGTAATCTGCATCAAAAATAAGACCTTGTTCAGGTAAGTATTTAAGTATCAATTTTTTCAAATTAACGGTATCACGCTTTTTAAATGCAGACAATGGAAACAAATCAGTTGGTTGATATTTTTCAGAAATTTTCTCTAAAAATGGCAATACAGCTTGATACGATACAAGTTTATCAATTTTATTAATGCATAGTATTACTGGTACATCAACTTGAGAGATATGCTCCAAAACACGGGCATCTTCTTTAGTCCATTTTCCTGCCTCAACAAGCCACAAAATCATATCAACATCTCGAATACTAGAGCTTGCTGCACGATTCATATAAGCGTTAATGGCTTTTTTATTTCCAATATGTACGCCTGGTGTATCAACAAATACCATTTGATAATCATCTGTTGTATCAATAGCATGAATACGATGACGTGTCGTTTGCGGACGATGTGAAGTAATTGAAAGTTTTTGTCCAATTAGCTCATTCACCAAAGTTGATTTACCAACATTTGGACGCCCTACAACAGCAATAAATCCCGCTTGAAATTCCATTATTTTTTCTCCTTAAGCTTTTCTAGCAATAATTTTGCACAAGACTGTTCAGCCCTTTTAATGCTTTTAGCATCCTGATCAATCTGAATTTTTTGATCTGCAAGAAAACAGTTAACCGTAAAAACAGCATTATGATCTTTACCCACGGTTTTAATAAGCTCATATTTTGGTAGTGCATTATTACGCTTTTGCAAATATTCTTGTAGCAATGTCTTTGGATCTTTAAGTGAATCATTAGGATCGATATTATCTAGAAGATCTTTAAACAAATCTAGAATAACCTTATTAATCGTTTCAAAATCAGAGTCGAGCAATATTGCACCAAAGATAGCTTCCACAGCATCTGCCTGAATTGATTCACGACGATAACCGCCACTCTTTAATTCACCCGATCCTAAAATCAACACATCAGAGAGTTGCAATGCAAGGCCAAACTGGGCAAGTGTTTGCCCTCTAACTAAACGTGAACGAAGACGTGACAACTTACCTTCTTCAACTTGAGTAAAGCGCTTATACAATTCACGAGAGATCACCAAGCCAAGAATGCTATCACCTAAAAATTCAAGGCGTTCATTATTTTTCTTACCGACGCTACGATGAGTTAACGCAAGCTGTAGCAAGGATACGTCATTAAATTGATAGTTGAGTTTTTTTTGTAATTTTTCCATCTATAATAAAACAATAATATTTAATCGTAATTTCATATGTTTTGGCAAGAAGACACTAAACAAGAACATTTTACGCTTCCTGAGAGTATTCAAGAGGTTAGCTTCAAAATCCAATCAAAAATTCTTCCAATGGATCATGGCTTTTTATTGGCGCAAGCGCTGATTAAACAATTGCCTTGGTTGAAGGATAGTAATACTGGTGTTCATAACATTAGTGTCGCTGATGGTAATGGTTGGAAGCAAAACAAAGATGGTGGCTTTTACTATCCATCAAAACGCTCAAAACTTATTCTACGTATTGCTCATGAGCGCCTGGAAGATGTCAAAAATTTAGCTGGAAAAACTCTTGATTTAGGCGACTATCAAATTAAAGTGATTAAATTTATTGGCGAAAAGCCATTAAGTGATATGCCTGTTTTATTTGCCAAGCAAGTGGCTTGTGAGAATGGCACAAGTGAGGAAGAATTTTTACAGCTTTGCTTTAATCAATTATCTGACCTAGGTATTGAAGTTAAAAAAATGATGGCCGGACTAGAAAGCAACATTCAAACGGATGTTGGCACTGTGCATACCCGATCATTAATGGTGGCCGATCTTAAAAAGAATGAATCAATACTACTACAAGAAAAAGGTCTGGGTGATAATCACTTACTAGGCTGCGGCTTGTTTATCCCTCAAAAAGGCATTGAAAGCATTGACAACTAACCCTTGCATTAGTTTCAATTAAAGTCTACAATTATTAGTATCTATCAAACAACCCCTGGGGAGAGAGGTTATGCGTTCGATTTTACTAACGATTATATTGTTATTTTCAATCAGTACTACTGCACACGAGCATACCCAGCAACAAGGTGATTATTTAGGTGCCAAACCAGTTGATGAACTGCCAAATTGGTTTAAAGCCACCTTTATGGATTTTTCTGAAGATTTAGAAGAGGCCAATGACGAAGACAAGCATGTGATGATTTACTTTCATCAAAATGGCTGCCCTTATTGCTCCAAATTGGTTGAAGATAATTTTCACGACAAAGATCTGGTTGCCAAATTACAAAAACACTTTGACACCATTGAAACCAACATGTGGGGCGATCGTGAACTAACTGATTGGAGTGGCATTGACTATTCGGAAAAAGAATTTTCTACCAAGATGAAAATTCAATTCACACCCACCATCATTTTCCTAAATCCTAAAGGAGAGACTCTACTAAGGCTTAACGGTTATCAATCGATTGATAAAATGCATGCAACATTGGATTATATTTCTAATAAAACATACCTTAATCAATCTTATGCTAACTATATTAACAGCACAAAAAAGAATAAAGCAGGCATGCTTAATGCGAACTCTATTTTTGAATCAGGCCCACACATGCTTGGCCGCAACAAAAGCATGCCAGCACAACAATACTTAGCTGTATTTTTTGAAGAGCCAAATTGCCCTGAGTGTGACACCTTTCATCAAACGATGATGCCACTTACTCTGACAAAAACACTACTAAAAGACATGCAAGTTATACA
>CAJVCJ010000032.1 GCA_910595855.1 Candidatus Thioglobus vulcanius
TCATCTCTAGCATCACTCATTTGTGTGATCTCATTGTCCAGTACGTGAGTTTTGCTAGCGACTAATGATAATTTTTGTTCAGATATTTTAAGTGCTGAACGCGTCTTGATTAACTGATTGTTTAAATCTTCTAACGCTGAAACATTCGATTCTTTTTTATCTTTCTGACCATCACCTGCCAGAGCTGATAATTTTAGATTGTATTCTTGGGTGATTTCGCTAACATCTTGCTCAAGCTCAACGACTTTATTGTTGTAAAAAGTATAGGCTGCAATTAATGCAAATGCTAAAACAATGGTGCTAAATAGTGATTTGTTTTCCATGATAAGTTTTCAAATTATTGGCTGATTATAAGTGTCAATTATACGCTAAATTTATAACTATATAAGAATATTATTATATTTTAATATAACCTTATTTCAACCACTTAGCGGCCTGTTTGGCATAATAAGTAAGAATGGCATCACTGCCAGCACGCTTAAAGCAAAGTAATGTTTCTAACACCACTTTTTTCTCATCAATCCAGCCATTTTGGCTAGCTGCTTTAATTTGTGCATATTCACCACTAACGTGATAAGCGAATGTTGGCATGCCAAAGGTTTGCTTAATGCGATAAACAATATCTAAATAAGCTAGACCAGGTTTAATCATTACCATATCTGCACCTTCATCAATGTCTAGGCTAACTTCACGAATGGCTTCATCAGAGTTGGCTGGATCCATTTGATAAGTTTCTTTACTTGAGGTGCCTAAATTAGCAGCCGAACCAACTGCATCCCTAAACGGACCGTAATAACTAGAGGCGTATTTGGCGGCGTAAGCTAGGATATTGGTATGAATAAAGCCATCTTCTTCTAGTGCTTCACGAATAGCGCCAATGCGACCATCCATCATATCTGATGGGGCGACAATATCACTGCCTGCTTGAGCGTGAGAAAGTGCTTGCTTAACCAGCACCTCAATGGTCTCGTCATTCATAACGTAACCTTCATCATTGATTAAGCCATCTTGTCCATGAGTGGTGAATGGATCAAGTGCAACATCGGTAATCACTGCTAATTCTGGAGAGTTTTGTTTAAGTGCACGTACAGCACGCTGAGCTAAGCCATCTTCATTAAAGGCCTCTTCAGCGGTTAATGATTTTTTCTCTTCTGGCACAACGGGAAATAAAGCCACTGCACGAATGCCCAAATCAACCAGTTCTTTTGCTTCAATGATTAGTTGATCAATGCTTAAGCGTTCGATATCAGGCATTGATTCAATGGTTTCGCGCTTATTATTGCCTTCAACAACAAAGATAGGAAAAATTAAATCATCAGTTGTTAGTGTGTTTTCACGCATTAATTCACGGGTATACGCGTGTTTTCTCATACGACGTGGTCTATGGGTTAAAATTGCCATCTTAAAAATATTATTAAGTTAATTTACCGGATTATACAACAATGAGTCAAACAAGCGAAACCTTAACAAGTATGTCGAGCGTCAAAGAGGCGTTTATCCAACCTTTTCCTAATTCTAACAAGATTTATGTTGAGGGATCACGCGCTGATATACAGGTGCCAATGCGTGAAATTACATTAACGGATACCATTGGCGAGTTGGCTGAAAAAAATGATCCAATTCATGTGTACGATACTTCGGGTGTTTATACTGATCCTGAAGTTACAATTGATTTGCGTAAAGGTTTATCCAATATCCGTGAAAACTGGATTAATGAACGTGCAGATACTGAAATGCTTGAAGGTATGAGTTCTGATTTTTCTAATGAGCGACTTGACAATGCGAAACTTGACGAATTACGTTTTGAATTTTTAAAGACACCAAGACGTGCAAAAGACGGCAAAAATGTCACTCAAATGCACTACGCTAGACAAGGCATTATCACCCCAGAAATGGAATACATCGCCATTCGTGAAAATTGTAAATGGCAAGATTACAAAGACCAAATCGGCCAGCATAAAGGTGAGAGTTTTGGTGCTGAAATTCCCGATGAAATTACTGCTGAATTTGTTCGTAGTGAAGTTGCACGTGGGCGCGCAGTAATTCCAGTCAATATTAACCATCCTGAAACCGAGCCGATGATTATTGGTCGTAATTTCATGGTAAAAATTAATGGCAACATTGGTAACTCAGCACTTGGTTCAAGCATCGAAGAAGAAGTTGACAAGATGGTTTGGGGTATACGCTGGGGTGCTGACACGATTATGGACCTTTCAACGGGTAAAAATATTCACGAAACGCGTGAATGGATTATTCGAAACTCACCAGTTCCAATTGGCACTGTACCAATTTATCAAGCACTAGAAAAGGTCAATGGTGTTGCTGAAGACTTAACTTGGGAAGTATTTAGAGATACCTTAATTGAGCAAGCTGAACAGGGTGTTGATTATTTCACTATTCATGCAGGCGTGCGTTTAAAGCATGTGCCGCTCACTATTGATCGTATTACTGGCATTGTTTCTCGCGGTGGCTCAATTATGGCTAAGTGGTGTTTAGCGCATCATACAGAGAGTTTCATTTATACGCATTTTGAAGATATCTGTAAAATCATGAAGCAATATGATATTACCTTCTCATTAGGTGATGGTCTGCGTCCTGGTTGTATTGCTGATGCCAATGATGCGGCACAATTTGGCGAGTTAGAGACGCTAGGTGAGCTTACTAAGATTGCCTGGAAGCACGACGTACAAACATTTATCGAAGGCCCTGGTCACGTACCAATGCAGATGATTAAAGAAAACATGGATAAGCAGCTTGAAGAATGTGGCGAGGCGCCATTCTACACGTTAGGTCCGTTAACAACAGATATCGCTCCAGGTTATGATCACATTACCTCAGCGATTGGTGCAGCACAAATCGGCTGGTATGGTTGTGCGATGCTTTGTTACGTTACCCCAAAAGAACATTTAGGCCTACCGAATCAAGATGATGTTAAAGAAGGTATTATTGCTTACAAGATTGCCGCTCACGCTGCCGATTTGGCTAAAGGTCATCCAGGCGCACAGATTCGTGACAATGCATTAAGTAAAGCTCGTTTTGAGTTTAGATGGGAGGATCAATTTAATCTTGGATTAGACCCAGATACAGCGCGTAAATATCATGATGAAACTATGCCAAAGCAGGCAGCAAAGACCTCGCATTTTTGTTCAATGTGTGGCCCTAAGTTCTGTTCAATGAAAATCACCCAAGAGATAAAAACCATGGATGAAGAAGAGCTTGCTAAGATTGATGCTGTTGTTCAGCTTCAAATGGATCAAAAATCAGCTGAATTTTTAGCCAATGATAGTGAAATTTATCTAAAAAACAATAGCTAGCAAACACCGGGTGGACTCTCCTTGCTAAAGTAAATGCACCTTTTGCGAAATTTCTATTTTCTTAAATTCTTTTAAGCAACATTGTTTAGAAGGGTTGAGATTTTCACAGTTGCAGTAGTTGTTTTTGGTCTGAAGTACGACAAAACCCTTTAAAACAGAGCCTTTGTCGGCTTTTAGTGCTTCAATATAGGCGTTTTCACTAATATTGAAGCAATAGCATAGTAATTTTTCGTCAATTTTTGTGTTGCAACAGCCCATTTGGTATTTTCCTTAAAGAAATTTTGTATAATTAAAGCTATAATTATATTCATTTTATTTATTTATTATATTTTATGAAACACATTTATTCTTTTTTTATTGCACTATTGTTGTCAACTTTTGTAATCGCAGGTGTACATCCTTCAATGCCTTGGGTAGAGGTTAATTACCCGCAAGATAAAGAAAAAAAATGGTGGGATGATGCCTGGTGGAAAGAGGGTCAACTTCCCACGCCTCAGAATTATAAAGTTTTCATGGAAGAGGTGACTTATATGGATGAGGATGTTGAAGTTGAGGCGTTTTTGTTTAAACCAGAGAAGCCTGGAAAGTATCCAGCTGTATTGTTCCAGCATGGTCGTAGAGGCTTGGATAGTTGGACCCTGCCAAGAGTTAAACGCCTAGCGGCACGTGGATTTATTGTATTGGCACCCAATATGTTTGGAACTTATATGAAATCCCCATTCCCGATTGAACATGATTATATTTATGATCAGCACGTAGCTAAAGGTATAGACACTTTATTACAACGGGACGATATTAAGGGCGATAAAGTTTGTGCAGTATCGCACACACGTGGTGGCTATATGACGCTTAAGGCCTTAGTGACATATAACCAGCAAGATCAGAACGTGGCTTGCTACGTTTCTTATTATCCACATTGGCAAGATCCTAATGCCTCTGAAGCAAAACAGATTTATCAATATGCACCCGAGCTTAATGAGCTTAATGTGCCTACTTTAGTTTTTGTTGGTGAATATGATCAATACCAAAGAATTCGCCCAATTATGGCCGGTATGGAAGAGTTAAAAGGTAGGGGTGTTGATGCTGAACTGATTATTTATCCAGGCGTTGGCCGTGGATTTGAATTTAGACCAACACATGTAAGAACTTTTGCTGATGATTTAGCAGCGAAAGATGCCAATCAAAGAACTGCCGATTTCGTTAGAAAAAATTTAAATCAATAGTTATTTTTTTTGGTTTAGCAATAAGTTGATTTGATTGGTTAGATTGTTAACAGCGCCTTGTTTTGATTTAAAGTACTGATTGGCGTTTTTACCAAGCTGATCAGATTTTTTCTGATCAGTTAATAGCTGGATGATTTCTGTCAACAGCTGATCAGAATTTTGCACCTGAATTGCAGCTTGATTATTGAGTAGTTCAGAAGATATTTCGGCAAAATTAAACACGGTTGGACCAAAAATAATAGGCTTTGAAAGTGCTGCTGGTTCAAGCATATTGTGCCCACCTGTATCATTCAAGCTGCCACCCATAAAAACGATATCGCTAATTTCAAAATAGCTCATCATTTCGCCCATAGAGTCACCTAATAGAAATTGGGCGCTCGTGGTTGACTTTACTCTTGATCGACGAGCAATGGTTAAATTAGAATGGTTCACTAATTTTTCCACCTCATTAAAACGCTCCGGGTGTCTTGGAACAATAATTAAGAGTGCATCGATGTTATCTTGGTACTTTAGAAAACTATCGACAATCTGGCGCTCTTCTCCTTCATGGGTGCTCGCAAACGTTACTACCAGTCTATCATTTGTAATTTTCTTAAGCGCATTGATAGTTAGTGTGTCAGCTTGGAGGTTTAGGTCAAATTTAATATTACCAGCATTAATTACTTTATCCTTTTGCGCACCAAGAAGGATAAAACGATTGGCTGAGTTTTGGTTTTGTGTTGCAATAATGCTTAAATTATTAAGTGTTTCATTAACCAGGTTAGAGGCAAATTTTTGATATTTTTCAAGTGAGCGTTCAGACATTCTGGCATTGATCAAAATGCTTGGTATATGCTTTTGTTTTAAGGCGTGGATTAAATTAGGCCATATTTCAGTCTCCATCAAAATACATAAATCAGGTTTTATTTTATTAATGTAGCGTTTAACAATAAAGCCTAAGTCAAATGGAAAATACAAGTGTAGCACTTCGTTGCTATAGTGTTGTTTTAGTGCATCTGACCCTGTTGGCGTCGTGGTGCTAACCAAGATTCGATGGGCTGGATGTTGTTTAATCAGCGCATCAATTAAAGGGATTGATGCTCTAAATTCACCAACTGAGACGCAATGGATCCAGATAATAGGCACCGGTATTTCATTGATAAAGCCTAGTCGTTCAGAGATTCTTTTGCGATATGCTGGTGCTTTGATTGACTTAATAAATAAGCGCAAAAGCATGACTGGTAAAAGTAGATATCCGATTAGGCTGTATAGGGCTTTATTCATTTATGATGGTATAATATTGTTCATTGTATTTTAGCGGTTTTTTATGAAATTTGTAGATTCTGCCAGTATTCGTGTTGAAGCTGGAAAGGGTGGTTCTGGTTGTTTGGGTTTTCGTCGAGAAAAATATATTCCAGATGGTGGTCCAGATGGTGGTGACGGCGGCGATGGCGGGCACATTTATTTTCGCGGACAAGAGGGTTTAAATACGCTAAGTGAGTTTCGCTTTAATCGTTTGTATAGGGCTAAAAATGGCCAGCCTGGACAAGGGCAAAATAAACGTGGTAAGTCAGCTGATCATTTAACCGTTGAGATTCCTCTAGGTACCAAAGTGTTCGATCTAGAAACAGATGAACTAATTGGTGAAATGACCGAACATGAGCAAATTATGTTGGTGGCTAAAGGTGGTTTTCATGGCTTAGGCAATACTCGCTTTAAATCAAGTATTAACCGTGCACCTAGAAAAACCACACCCGGCTCTTTAGGTGAGGTGCGTGAAATTGGCCTAGAGATGAGTGTAATGGCTGACATTGGTTTGCTTGGTATGCCAAATGCTGGAAAATCAAGCTTGATTCGTCAAATTTCTAGTGCTCGTCCTAAAGTGGCAGATTATCCTTTTACAACTCTACATCCTTCTTTGGGCGTGGTGTCTTATTATGATGAACATATTGTCATGGCGGATATTCCCGGATTGATCGAAGATGCCAGCGAAGGTGTGGGCTTAGGTTTTGAATTTTTAAAGCACTTATCACGCTCTAAAGCCTTATTACATGTGGTGGATATTTTGCCAGCTGACGCCTCAGATCCAGCTAAAAACTTTCTTATTATCGAGAGTGAACTCAGAAAATATGACCCAGAACTAGCTGATAAGCCAAGATTGTTAGCCATTAATAAAATGGATTTATTGCCAGAAGATGACCGTGTTGAGATCGTTAAAGCCTTATTAACAGAAATCAATTATCAAGGTGATTTTTATAACATTTCAGCATTGAATGGCTTAGGCTGTAAAGATTTGGTAGAAGGTCTATTTAAACTGGTTAAAGGTGAAGATGAGTAAGCAAAAATGGGTGGTTAAAATAGGCTCAGCCTTATTAACCAACGATGGAAAAGGCTTAGATATTAATGCAATTAGTGCTTGGGTTGAGCAAATTTCACAATTAAAAGCTAATGACATCGAGATCATTTTAGTGTCTAGTGGTGCTATTGCTGAAGGTATTAAACGTCTAGGCTGGAATTCTAGACCAGAAAATATCCATCAATTGCAAGCTGCTGCTGCTGTTGGTCAGATGGGGCTTGTGCAAACTTACGAGTCGTTATTTTCAACTCATGGAATTCATACTGCGCAAGTATTATTAACCCATGGTAATTTAGCGGATAGTGAGCAAAGTGATAATATTTCAGCCACACTTAAAGCGCTACTTGATCTTGATACTGTGCCTATTGTTAATGAAAATGATACCGTTGCTACAGAAGAAATAAAATTTGGTGATAATGATACATTAGCGGCACTAGTGGCTAATTTGGTTGGTGCTACTCAGTTGGTTATTTTGACGGATCAGGGCGGTGTTTATGATGCTGATCCTAGGACAAATGCAACTGCCAAACTGATTGAACGCATTCATGTTGAAGACGAAAAACTAACCAAAGTCGCTTCTAGATCGGGCGGATCTTTAGGTTCTGGTGGTATGTATACAAAAGTATTGGCAGCACAAACAGCTGCTAAATCAAATACCAATACTGTAATCGCTTCAGGGAAGGAAAATAATATTTTGACCAGGCTTGGCGCTGGTGAGCACGTAGGGACTTTAATACATTGTTAGCATATATCGGATTAGGGTCAAATCTTAACAATCCAAAACAACAAATTAAAACAGCAGTGATGGCCCTGCATAATACCAAAGACGTGGAAGTGGTTAATCTCTCTAGTTTGTATCAGTCTCCACCAGTAGATGACTCAAAACAACCTGACTATATTAACGCTGTGTGTGAGGTAAAAACACACTTAACCGCTTTAGAATTGTTATATGTTTGTCAAGATATTGAAACTAAGCAGCATCGGGTACGTGAAAAAAAATGGGGCGCTAGAACCATTGATTTAGATATTATTTTATACGGCGTACAGGTGGTAGTCTCAAAGCAATTAATCATTCCTCATCCGGAGATGATGAATAGGGCGTTTGTGCTAGTTCCATTGGCAGAGCTTGAAGATGATTTGAAAGTACCTGTATTGGGCCCTATACAAGATTTAATTTCAGAATTGGGAGAGTTTGAGCTAACTAAGCTATGACCTTATCAGAGTTAAAAATTTATAAATCTCAAGGCAAAAAAATCACTTGCTTGACGGCTTATGATGCTTCATTTTCCCAGTTATTTGACGAATGTGGTGTTGATACAATCTTAGTGGGCGATTCGCTTGGTAACGTCATACAAGGTGGCGAGAATACGTTAGCTGTGTCGATGGATGACATGATTTATCATACTAAGGCAGCTGCACAGGGTGTTAAGACTGCATTATTAATTGCCGACATGCCATATCAAAGTTATACCAATTCCCAACAAGCGTTAGACAATGCAAAATTATTAATTGCAGCAGGCGGTGAGATGGTGAAATTTGAAGGTGGCTCTGAACATAAAGACATCTTCCAAATTTTACAAGCCAATAATATTCCAGTTTGTGGACATTTGGGCTTGCAGCCACAATCTGTGATTGAGATGGGTGGTTATAAGGTTCAAGGCAAAGATGAGAAAGGCGCCCAGAAAATTATTGACGATGCATTGGCATTGGAATCTTGGGGTGTGGAGGTGCTTGTACTTGAGTGTGTTCCTGCTGAGCTAGCCAAGAAAATCTCACAAGCGCTGAGCATCCCTACCATTGGTATTGGTGCTGGTGTAGATTGTGATGGCCAGGTATTGGTAAGCTATGACATGCTTGGTATTACTCAAGGTGGAGCGCTTAAGTTTGTTAAAAACTTTTTAACTGAATCTGGAGATATTAAAACAGCCGTTAATAATTTTATCAGTGCAGTTAAGCAACAAGAGTTCCCGAGCGATCAGCATAGTTATTAAAAGGCGACTCTAATGCAAGTTTGTTCAAACAATCAACAAATTATTGATTTAATATCTCAATGGAAAGGCAAAGGCGAAACGGTTGCTTTTGTGCCAACCATGGGTGGCCTGCACGATGGGCACTTATCATTAGTATCTAAAGCAGCACAAGTAGCAAATAGAGTGGTGGTGAGTATTTTTATTAACCCTACACAATTTTCTCAAAATGAAGATTTCGATAACTACCCTGAAACATTATCAGATGATTTAACCCTACTTGAAAATTATCCAGTAGATGTGGTTTTTACACCGACAGCAGAACAGATATACCCAAAAGGTTTGTCCAGTGATGTTAAGGCCGGTAGTCTGGCCCAAGGCTTGTGCGGTGGTACCCGTCCTGGGCACTTTGATGGTGTAGTGCAGGTCGTGCATCGATTGTTTGAAATTGTGACACCTACTGTGGCTATTTTTGGTCAAAAGGATTATCAGCAATTACTGGTGATTAAGCAAATGGTTGAAGCACAAGCATTGGCAGTCGAAATACTATCAGGCGCCATCATTCGAGAAAATGATGGGCTGGCAATGAGTACTAGAAACCAATACCTAGCCAAAGCGCAAAGACAGTTAGCCCCAGAGCTATACAAGCAACTAAGTATTTTAAAACAGCAAATTTTATCTGGTGATGATGTTATTAGTTCAACTAAACACACTCAAGAGGCGCTAGAAAAATACTTTAAAGTTGAGTATTTGTCAGTGCTAGATGCCAATACCCTTAAATCTATCACCGATAATACAGCTAAAATTACGATATTATGTGCGGTATTTTTAGGGTCAACTCGATTGATCGATAATATAATTTTTAACCAAGGATAGCCATGTTTGATATTACAGATGAAGCACAAGTTTACGTTGCAGATTTATTTTCCCAGCAAGATGATGCTGAATTAGGCCTTAAAGTTGATGTAGAAAGAGCGGGAACGCCAGCAGCAACTGTGTCGTTTAATTTTTGCCACCCTAAGGATCTAACACCAGGTTATGAAAAGTTTGAATACAAAGGCTTTCTAGCGTATGTTGATAAGGTTAACTTTCCATATTTAAAAGAATCTGAAGTTGCCCTGAAAGATGAGGGAACTGGTAAAAAACTAACCATTACAGCGCCAAATGCTAAAGGCGAAGAGCCGAAAGAAGATGCTTCACTAGAAGAGAAAATTCGTTATGTGCTTGCCTCTGATATCAGCCCAGGTCTAGCATCGCACGGTGGCTTTGTTGATTTAGTTGAAATCACCAAAGATATGGATGTAATTCTTAATTTTGGTGGCGGTTGTCAAGGTTGTTCTTCTGTTAAAGCTACGCTAGAGCAAGGTGTTGAGACACAATTGAGAACTCGCTTTCCAGAAATTAAATCAGTGCGAGATGTCACTGACCATACCAATACTGATAACGCATACATGTAAAACTGCTGATAGCCTTAGCTGTCCAGACAGAGTAAACTAATAGTATGATTATTAAAATAGACGCAAGCAGCCAAGAGCGAAGAGCAGCTAAAGCTGCACACGAATTATTTACGATTAATGCTATTCTTGTGCATGTTATTGGATCATTGGGATTAATCAAGTTATTAAACACAAGTCTTAATATTGCCATAGGATTAACCATTGTAGTTTCTATGGCTATTATTTTATACACGTATTTTCGTACTAAAAAAGCCAAGGTTGATGACGTATATTTGGTCTATATTCATTGGCAAATGTCGCTTAATCGCTACAAAATACTTATCTCGGCTTATGTGTTTTATTTTTTAATCACTTCACTAGGTATGGTGATTGGCGACAATAATGTCAGTAGCATGGACGGTACTAGTATTATTGAATCAATTCTCACGTTACTTGGCATTGTCCCTTTGTTTTTTGCAGTGTTGATTTCTGCAGTACTAGGGTCTGGTTCGATGTTCAATGCGGGTCGCGGCGAAGTTGATCAAAAAATCGCACAAAAATATCCTCAATGAATGAATTTGATCTAATTGAAAAATATTTCAATTGGAAGCAAGCAAACAAAATTGAATTATCTGTTGGCGATGATTGCGCATTAATCTCTATTGATGCTAATTATCAATTGGCTACCAGTGTTGATACCCTTATTGAAGGCGTTCACTTTCCACAAAAAACTTCTCCAGCAGATATTGCCCATAAAGCCCTAGCGGTAAATTTAAGTGATTTGGCAGCAATGGGTGCCACACCTAAATACTTCACTCTAGCATTAACACTACCTGAGTTTGATCAACACTGGCTTGAGCAGTTTTCCAGCTCACTTAGATCATTATCTGATGAATATCAAATTAATCTGGTGGGCGGTGATACTACCAAGGGTAAGCTTAGTATTACCATTAATGTGACTGGCACTATACCAAGTGGACAGGCATTGTTAAGATCTTCAGCCAAAGTTGGAGATGCTATCTTTGTTTCCAATACTATTGGAGATGCAGCACTTGCTTGGCAACAGATTCAACAAGGGGTTAACCCGAGTATGAAGTTGTTAAGGCAGTTTAATATGCCAAATCCACAAGTGAGCTTGGGTCAGGCTTTGCTTGGGGTTGCTAATGCGTGTATTGATATATCAGATGGCTTAGAGCAAGATCTTGGTCATATCCTTGATGGCTCTGACGTAGGTGCTAATATTAATTTAGCAGACATCCCACTTAGTCAAGAATTGAGTGATCATCTTGAAAAAACCAGCGACTGGTGCTTGCCACTGGCTGGTGGTGATGACTATCAATTGTGCTTTAGTGTGCCAGAAACACGCATTGATGATTTGAAAAAAATTGAGATCGATCTAGGAATTACACTGACCAAGATTGGTGTGATTACTAAAAATCAAAATTTAAAGATTGTGGGATTTGATAAGACTTGTCAGTCTTATCAGCATTTTTAGAGAGTCTCTAAAAATAAGAGAAATTAAACTTCTCTTTTCTCAGCAATGGTTTTACAATCGATACATTCATCTGCAGTAGGGCGAGCCTCAAGACGAACTAGTGCAATTTCAGCACCACAAGTTTTACAATAGCCGTAATCACCCATTTCAATCGTATGTAGTGTTTTGTCAATTTTGGCAATTAATTTACGCTCACGATCACGTGTTCTAAGTTCTAATGCAAACTCTTCTTCTAAAGTTGCACGATCATTAATATCAGCCACTTGCGTAGAGTCTTCTTGAATGTGATTGATAGTTGATTCAGCATCATCAACCAGTTGATCACGCCAAACGCCTAGCTTAGCTTTAAAATGATTGAGTTGCTCGGCACTCATGAATTCTTCATTCGCTTTTGGAGAGTAATTTGGAAGATTTTGATAGTCTGTCTGTGACATGATGTTGAGAATAAGTTAAAAAAAATATGTTTATACCTAAAGTGACTTAAAATAGCAATTTATTTTTCACTTATTTAATTATAAAGGTAGTTATGGCATTACAAGCATTAATTTTTGACGTTGATGGAACCCTCGCAAACACTGAAAGGGATGGGCATTTGGTTGCCTTTAATTTAGCCTTTAAAGAATTGGGCTTAGATTGGGTGTGGTCGAATGAGTTGTATCATAAATTATTGGATGTAACCGGTGGCCAACTTCGCATCAAACATTATGTCAATAATTATTTACCAGAATTTAAAACTGATGACCTAGATGCCTTTGCCTTGTCATTGCACCAACTTAAAACAAAAATTTATGTGCGCATCGTCGATGAAGGTGCTATGCCATTACGCCCTGGTGTAACGCGTTTATTTCAGGAGGCAAGAGAGGCAGGGTTGCGTATGGCAATTGCTACAACAACTACACCTGCTAATGTAGTTGCATTAATTAGTAATACATTGGGTGAAGAGGCACTTGGCTGGTTTGAGGTGATTGGTGCAGGCGATGTAGTGCCTAACCTTAAGCCTGCAGGCGATATTTATAGCTATGTGTTGGATCAAATGAATTTGAATGCATCTGAGTGTATTGCTTTTGAAGATTCTCGTAATGGTATTGTTTCAGCAACACACGCCAATCTTAAAACAATTATCACGGTTAACGAATATACCGACACGCATGATTTTACAGGTGCCATTGTTATTCTAAATAATCTGGGTGAGCAGGGCCAACCATTTGAGATGATTGAAGGCAATCCAACGGAGTCAACTTTTGTTGATGTTGCGTATTTACAGGAGCTACATGCACAACATTGTTAAGCTAGCTGACAACACACGTGTATATGATGTTGTTGACGTTACCCCTTTATCTAGAGCGTTTCAATTATCTAAACGCCTAGATAACAACGTCTATCTAAAGCGAGAAGATGAGTTGGCGATTCATGCATTTAAGCTTAGAGGTGCATATCAAAAAATATCCTCATTAACGCCCGATCAAGCGGCTAAAGGTGTTGTGGCCTCAAGTGCAGGAAATCACGCCCAAGGTGTGGCTTTATCTGCCAAAAAACTAGGTATTGAGTCAGTAATTGTTATGCCATTGTCAACGCCAAAAATTAAAGTTAATGCGGTTGAGCAATTAGGTGGAAAAGTTATCCTGCATGGTGATGTATATGATGATGCATACCATTATGCCAAGCAGCTAGAGCAAGATCAAGATTTGGTATTTATTCATCCTTATGACGATATTGAAGTCATGTCCGGCCAAGCAACAGTTGCTAAAGAATTGTTAGAGCAGCTTTCAGGTATTGACAAAGTCTTTGTCCCAGTTGGCGGTGGTGGTTTGATTGCTGGAATGGCAACTTATATCAAACACTATGCACCAGAAATTAAAGTCATTGGTGTTGAGCCACAAGACTCTCCAACCCTATACGAAGCACTCAAACATAATGAGCGAGTAATTTTGCCTGAAGTGGGGCGCTTTGCTGATGGTGTAGCTGTTAAGCAAATTGGTGAAAAAACTTTTGAGATTGCTAGACAGGTGGTGGATGAAGTGATTCTCGTGAGTAATGATGAGATCTGTGCAGCTATTAAAGACATCTATGAGGATGTTCGCTCAATTGCTGAACCTGCTGGCGCACTTGCGACAGCGGGCATCAAAAAGTACGTTAAAACACATTCGCTTAAAAATGAAAACTTAATCTCTATTGTATCTGGTGCAAATGTTAATTTTGACAGATTACGCTACATTGCAGAGCGTGCAGACATTGGTGAACATGTTGAGGCGATCATCGCAGTTACTATTGACGAAAGACCAGGTAGCTTTTTAAGATTTTGTCAAATGCTTGAAAATCATTCTATCACTGAATTTAATTACCGCTATGGCTCAGATACTCAAGCGCGTATTTTTGTGGGCGTGTCACTAAGCAACGGCTTAGCTGAAAAGAAGCAATTGCTCGACACCTTGTCAGAGTCATTTGATGTACTTGACATGTCCGACAACTCCATTGCTAAAACGCACATCCGCTATATGGTGGGCGGGCGCAGTAGTTGCGACGACGAAGTTCTGTATCGATTTGAATTCCCAGAGCGCCCAGGCGCTTTGTTAAACTTTTTGAAAAAGGTTGGTGATAAATGGAACATTACTTTGTTCCATTATCGCAATCATGGCGCTGATTTCGGTCGTGTATTGATTGGCTTGCAGGCATCAGGCGTTGCTGAACTTGAGAAGAATTTTGATGAGCTTGGATATTTTTATCAAAATGAAACAGATAATAAAGCCTATCAATACTTCCTTTAGAGAGGCGTCAAAGCAAGATTTAACGCAAATACTAGCGATAGAAAATCGTGCGTACGAGCACCCTTGGAATGAGCAAAAGTTCATCGACTCGTTTGATAATAACAATAGTAAAATTCAGCTAATACTGCTTAATGAGACTATTGTAGGGTACTTACTAAGCTTACAATCCATTGAGTTTATCGATATATTAAACATTTGCATTGATCCTGATTTTCAACGCCAGGGCTTAGCCAAGCAATTGTTAAATCATTTAGTATCCTGCCAGCAGGGTGGTGCGATTAACGCCATTCTTTTAGAGGTTAGAAAATCCAATGCTGTTGCGATTAATTTTTATCTAAATTATGGCTTTAAGCTGATTGATACGCGCAAAAAATATTACTCAAACGGTGAGGATGCTAAAATACTCAATTTACAAATAATGTAGTTATGTCACAAAAAACCAAGATTATTTACACGCTGACCGATGAAGCACCAGCATTGGCAACTTATTCATTATTACCAATTATTAAAGCATTTACAAGTGCGGCTGATATTACCGTTGAGACGCGTGATATATCCCTAGCAGCTCGCGTAATTGCGAATTTTTCTGACAGGTTAACCGCAGAGCAAGTGGTGGGCGATGCATTAACTGATCTAGGTGAAATTGCAACTTCAGCAGATGCCAACATTATCAAACTACCCAATGTAAGTGCTTCTGTTCCACAGCTAGAGTCTGTTATTTCTGAACTTCAAGCGCACGGCTATAATATTCCAAATTACCCTTCTAACCCTAAAAGTGATGAAGACAAAGCGATTAAAGCTACTTTTTCTAAGGTATTAGGAAGTGCGGTAAATCCTGTTTTACGTGAAGGAAATTCTGATCGCCGTGCACCACCGTCAGTTAAAAGCTACGCTAGAAAAAACCCGCATGCAATGGGGGCTTGGTCTTCTGAATCTAAAACGCTTGTATCTAGTATGTCTGAAGGTGATTTTTACGGCTCGGAAAAATCATTAACCCTTGTTGATGCAACTCAATTCAGCATTCAATTTGAAGGAATTGATGGCTCTATTGAAGAGTTGAAGTCTTTAGACTCTCTGCAAGCCGGAGAAATTATTGACACTGCAGTAATGAGTCACTCATTATTGAGAGATTTTTTAGAAAAATCCATTATCGTTGCAAAAGAAAAAGAGATTTTATTTTCTGTGCACATGAAAGCCACCATGATGAAAGTCTCTGACCCTATTATTTTTGGCCAGGCAGTTAGCGTCTTCTTTGAAGATGTGTTTCACAAGCATGCGGTGGTTTTTGAAGAGCTAGGCATTAACGCAAATAACGGTTTAGGCGATGTTCTAAACAAAATTAAAAACTTAGATGCCAGCAAAAAAGCTGAAATTGAAGCAGACATTCAGGCGGTTTACATTAAACAGCCCGATGTAGCTATGGTTGATTCTGATAAAGGTATTACCAATTTAAATGTACCTAGTGATGTGATTATTGATGCATCAATGCCGGCCATGATTAGGGCATCAGGCCAAATGTGGAATAAGTATGGTCAACAGCAAGATACCATGGCTGTGATTCCTGATCGTTGTTATGCTGGTGTATTTAAAGAAACCATCAGCTTTTGTAAAGAGTATGGCGCATTTGATCCTGCCACCATGGGCTCTGTTCCAAATGTTGGTTTGATGGCTCAAAAAGCACAAGAGTACGGCTCTCACGACAAAACATTCCAGCTATCAGCACCAGGTACTGTGCGTGTTATTACTGAAAATGGCCATGTACTACTTGAACAACCTGTAGAGGCTGATGATGTTTTCCGCATGTGCCAGGTTAAGGATGCCCCAATTAAAAACTGGGTGGAGCTAGCTGTGAAACGCGCTAGAGCGACCAGTTTGCCAACTATATTTTGGCTAGATGAGAATCGTTCACACGATGCCCAAATGATTATAAAGGTTAATGAATATTTATTAAATCACAACACCACAGATCTTGATATTCAAATTATGTCGCCTGAAGAGGCTACTAGGTTTACATTGCAACAAGTAAAACAAGGTAATGATGTCATTTCAGTAACTGGTAATGTGCTTCGAGATTATTTAACAGATTTATTTCCAATATTAGAATTGGGAACATCGGCAAAAATGCTTTCAATTGTGCCGTTGATGAATGGTGGTGGTTTGTTTGAAACGGGTGCAGGTGGTTCAGCGCCTAAACATGTTCAGCAATTAATTTCTGAAAATCACTTACGTTGGGATTCTTTAGGTGAATTTTTAGCCCTAGTTGTGTCGCTAGAGCATTTGGCGACAACTTTTGATGTGCCTAAAGCTCAAGTGCTAGCAACTACACTAGATACAGCAACAGCCATGTTTTTGGATAATGATAAATCACCATCACGAAAAGTTAGTGAACTCGATACTCGTGGTAGTCATTTTTATTTGGCATTATATTGGGCGCAAGCATTAGCTGAGCAATCAGAAGATACTGATTTGAAATCACAGTTTGCACCGATAGCCAAGGCATTATCTACGAATGAAGCTGACATCGTTTCTGAGCTAAATAGCATTCAAGGTCAAGCTGCTGAATTAGGTGGCTATTATCAGCCTAATTCAGAGCTTGTGGCTAAGGCGATGCGCCCAAGTGCGACATTAAATTCAATCATTACATCTATATTGTAATATTACAATCTACTGATAGTCTTGCAGGAAGCTAGGGGTGGCGTATTATGGTTCGGAAGTAGATATAAATAATTTACTTATTTAACTATATAATTAAATAAAATCTTAGAGGAAATAAAATGAAAAACACAACAAAAATCGTAGCAATCGCTGCAGTAGTAGCTTCAGTATCAGCATCAGCGTTCTTCGGTGGCAATAGTGGCAACAACAACCCTTGGGGTAATTCAAACAGCATGTCTAACTGGGGTCCTATGAACGGTGGTTCTAACATGGGTCCTATGAACTCAGGTTCTAACATGGGTCCATTTACTGGTGGACAAAACATGGGCCCTTTCAACGGTGGTTCTAACATGGGTCCTTTCAATGGCGCTCAAAACATGGGTCCATTCGCGAACAACAACAATATGAACAACGATTCAGACTGGGGCTTCCATTACAACAACAAGAACGCTACTAAGAACACTTCTAATGCTACTGCTGATGGTAATTATGCCGGTGTTGCTTCTGCAACAGCTAAAGGTGTTGCTGATGCATACGCTAAGGGTATGGCTGATGGTTTTGCCAAGGGTATTGCTGATGCATACGCTAAAGGTTTTGCAGATGCTAAAGCCTCAGCTGCAGGCGATAGCAGAGATGCGAAATAATAGTTAATTAACTAACTATTAAGCTAAAAAAAACCAGCCTTCGGGCTGGTTTTTTTTCGTCCATCGAAAATAGTTAAATAATGAATACATATATATGTATTCAAAATAACATTAATTATTCATTTTAAATAATTGCCAAATTTATCGATATTTAGT
>CAJVCJ010000033.1 GCA_910595855.1 Candidatus Thioglobus vulcanius
TATCGGTTAAGATATCTGGAAATTTTCCAGCAAGCTCCCAAGTGCGGAAGAAGGGCACCCAATCAATAAATTCAAAGATTTCGTTTAGATCATAATCTTCAAACACATGAACACCCAATTTGTTTGGTGTGGTAACTTTATCAAACTTGAGTTTGGGCTTGTTCTTTCTGGCAGCTTCAAGGCTAATAAGTTTGGTCTTGCCTTTTTTGGCACGTCGTACTCGTACTTCTTCGTACTCTTCTTTAGTGCTTTGCACTAGGGCTGGTTTTAGTTTGTCTGATAACAGTGAGGTAGCAACACCAACGGCTTTAGAAGCATCTTTAACGTAAAACACACCCTTGTCATATCCAGGCTCAATCTTAACTGCTGTGTGTGCTTTTGAAGTCGTAGCACCACCAATCAATAAGGGTAGTTCAAAACCTCGGCGCGTCATTTCTTTGGCTACAAAGACCATTTCATCGAGTGATGGGGTGATTAAGCCAGACAAACCAATAATATCCACATTTTCTTTAATGGCGGTTTCAAGGATGGTTTCAGCCGGCACCATGACGCCCAAATCAATAATCTCATAGTTGTTACAAGATAAAACCACGCCAACAATATTCTTGCCAATATCGTGCACATCACCTTTAACGGTAGCCATGAGGATCTTGCCTTGGGTTCTAACACCACAACCTTCTTTTTCCGCTTCTAAGTAGGGGTCCAACCAAGCTACGGATTTTTTCATCACCCGAGCAGATTTTACTACTTGTGGCAAGAACATCCTTCCATCGCCAAACAGATCACCCACCACATTCATACCATCCATCAGTGGGCCTTCAATCACCAAAATAGGGCGGCCTAATTTTTCCAGTGCTTCTTTTGTATCTTCGTCAATAAACTCGGTAATACCTTTAACTAAAGAATGCTCTAAACGTTTTTCAACTGACCAGGTGCGCCACTCTAGATCTCTTTTATTTTCTTGAACTTCGCCCGTGCCAGAAAATTTACCCGCAATATCAACTAAACGCTCACCCGCTTCTGCGTCGCTATTAAGCACAACATCTTCTACCGCTTTTTTAAGTTCTGGATCAATGTCGTCATAAACCACTAGCTGGCCTGCATTGACAATACCCATAGTCATACCAGCTTTTACGGCGTGGTATAAAAACACTGAGTGAATTGCTTCACGTACTGGGTTATTACCTCTGAATGAAAATGAGACGTTAGACACACCACCTGATATTTTGGCATAAGGCAGATTTTTAGTGATCTCACGGGTGGCTTCGATAAAGTCTACGCCATAGTTGTTGTGCTCTTCAATACCAGTAGCAACAGCAAAAATATTCGGATCAAAAATAATATCTTCAGGTGGAAAACTAACCTCATTCACCAAGATGTTATAAGCATTGGCACAAATTTCAATCTTGCGTGCTTGTGTATCAGCTTGACCAACTTCATCAAAGGCCATGACGATAATCGCTGCACCGTAACGCTTGCATAAATGTGCATGTTTAACAAAGCTTTCTTTGCCTTCTTTAAGTGAAATTGAGTTAACAATCGCCTTACCTTGCGTACATTTTAAGCCGGCTTCAATGATTTCCCATTTGGATGAGTCCACCATCAGTGGCACTCTGGAGATATCCGGCTCAGAAGCAATTAGATTCATAAATCGAACCATGGCTGCTTTACCATCAAGCATACCCTCGTCCATATTGATATCGACCACTTGGGCGCCATCTTCAACTTGTGTACGGCAAATATCGAGCGCTTCTTCATATTCTTCATTGAGAATTAAGCGCTTGAACTTGGCAGAGCCGGTAACGTTAGCGCGTTCACCTACATTGATAAATAAGGCTTCATCGCCAATATTAAAAGCTTCCAGGCCAGATAATCGACACTCTGGCTTTATGTCAGGAATTTGTCTTGGCTGAACCCCATCAATCGCATCAGCAATACATTTAATATGCTCAGGAGTTGAACCACAACAACCACCTAAAATATTAACCAAGCCTGAGGTGGCCCATTCACCTACTTGCTCGCTCATGGTGATAGCGCCTAAATCGTATTCACCAAATTCATTTGGCAATCCGGCATTTGGGTGTGCTGATACATAAACATTGGAAACACGTGATAGTTCAGCTACATATTGGCGTAATAAATCAGGGCCTAGTGCACAGTTAAGGCCAATTGAAATAGGGTCCGCATGACGAAGAGAGTTATAAAATGCTTCAGTCATTTGCCCAGATAGAGTACGACCAGAGGCATCGGTAATGGTGCCTGAGATCATAATTGGTAATTCAGTGTCATCATCTTCAAACACTTGTTGTACGGCAAAAATAGCCGCTTTAGCGTTCAGTGTGTCAAAGATAGTTTCAATTAAGATAATGTCAGAGCCGCCCTTAATTAAGCCACGGGTTGACTCCATATAAACTTCAACCAATTCATCAAAAGAGACGTTTCTAAAGCCAGGATCATTAACATCAGGCGAAAGCGAACAAGTGCGCGAAGTAGGGCCAATAACACCAGCTACAAATCTTGGCTTATCATTGGTTGAAAATTCATCACAGGCGGCCCTGGCTAAACGCGCGCTTTCGAGGTTAATCTCGTATGCGAATTCTTCCATCTTATAGTCAGACATGGAAGTTTGAGTAGCGTTAAAAGTGTTGGTCTCAATAATATCAGCACCAACCTCTAAATAAGAGCGATGAATATCTTGAATAATTTTTGGCTGAGTTAAAGATAAAAGATCGTTATTACCTTGAACCAAAATATGCCAATCTTTAAAGCGCTCACCACGATAGTCTTCTTCGCTCAGTTTGTGCTTTTGAATCATGGTGCCCATAGCGCCGTCTAGCACTAAAATTCGCTGCTCTAAAAGTCCTTGTAATGTCTGTTTAATATTCATGATCAATATTATACCCAAAGCTTATAAGTGTCCATGCATCATAACTTCAGCTTTATAATGAGTTATAAATTACAAGCCAGATAAAGGACGATTATGAAAAAGATATTATTAGCCGGATTACTTATTAGTAGTGTTAATGCCCAGGCATTCTTAGATTTTAATAGTTATGGCTCTGATTATAAAAATAATGATTGGCCAATGTGGACACCTATGTTTTGGATGGAGAAGGTAAAAGACAATAAAATGTTTAACAACAAGTCAAACCTTGGGTATCCATACAACAATCGACCTTACAACATTGGCGCATCTCAATTCGATATGTCGCAAATGCCAACACCTAGTCAAGCGTTCCAAGCTGAATCTCAAAACTTGCCAAAACCTAATTATATGACACCTGCAGCAATGTCATTTTCTAATCCAAACAATGCATCTGCATCGCAGCTCAATGAGCTAGTAAGCCCTTATCCGGTTGATTACAATTTCGTTGAGCCGAGCAGACCTTATAGTCGCGGCTTTTAAAAAAAAAGCTTGTAAATTTATATTATCATGTTATAATATAGTTTCTTAAATAATTTAGATATGGAGATAAAACAAATGAAAAAACTTTTAGCAATCGCATTAGTAGCTGCTTCTTTAAGTGCAAACGCATTTTTCAACAGCAACGATATGCCATGGAGCAATGGTTCTAGCAACAATGGTTACCAAGAAGATAACGGTATGTTTGGTTACAATCCATACGACTACTGGGATCCACGTTGGTACATGGAAGAAATGTCAAACATGGTAGATGAGTTTGATGATGAATTCAACAACGATAGCAACAACAACGGTTGGAACACTAATAACTTTAACGGTTACAACCCATATAACAACTTTAACAACCCTTGGAATGGTTCGCAGGCACCTGTCGCACCTACTAAGTAAGTTCTAGTTTGTTTAAAAAAACCAGCACAAGTTGCTGGTTTTTTTTCGCCCATTGAAAAGTAACAAGTGGTTTATAATGAGGGTTATTATTAAAAACAATAAGGGGGAGAAGGTATGAAAAAAATTGTATCGGTGTCATTATTAATGATAGCGCTAAATACATCTGCAGGCTTTGGCAATGGTCCGTGGAACAATAGCAATAATAGCAATAATAGCAATAATAGCAATAATAGCAATAATAGCAATAACGGAATCATTGCTCATAATCCATATTCAATATTTACACCAGACTGGTTTAGTGAAGAGATGGATGACATGATGGATGAGTTTGATTCAAATAATATGCCTTTTAGTAATAACAATCAATTTAATAACCAGGGTCCGTGGAATAACACCGGCCCTTGGCAAAATCGAAATTGGAATCAAGGTCCATGGAGTAATAACACCGGCCCTTGGCAAAACCGTAATTGGAATCAAGGTCCGTGGGGCAATTCACAGCCATTTAATTTCCAAAACAATTCTTTTGGTCCTATAAGTAATGGTCCATGGAATAATGCCAATAAATCTGTTCAACCAGTAACAAAATAAAATTAATCATAATAAGGAATAACATGAAAAAAATTATCGCAATCACATTAATGACAGTAGCACTTAGTGCTTCTGCTTTTAGCAACAACTGGAATAGCAACGATCCAATGAATTTTGGCAGTAGTACGCCATGGAGCAATGGTGGCAATTTCGGCAATATGAACAACGGCCCTTGGGGTAACAGTATGCCAATGAATAGCGGCAATTGGAGCAAGAACATGCCAATGAATAAGGGTGGCAATTTCGGCAATATGAACAGCGGCCCTTGGGGTAACAGTATGCCAATGAACAGCGGCACTTGGAGCAAAAATATGCCAATGAACAGCGGCGATTGGAGCAAGAACATGCCAATGAATAAGGGTGGCAATTTCGGCAATATGAACAGCGGTCCTTGGGGTAACAGTATGCCAATGAACAGTGGCACTTGGAGCAAAAATATGCCAATGAACAGCGGCGATTGGAGCAAGAACATGCCAATGAATAAGGGTGGCAATTTCGGCAATATGAACAACGGCCCTTGGGGTAACAGTATGCCAATGAACAGC
>CAJVCJ010000034.1 GCA_910595855.1 Candidatus Thioglobus vulcanius
TCATGAATGCAGTGGCCAATGAAGATGATGCACTACTGGCTAAAACCCCGGGTATTGGTAAAAAAACTGCACAAAAACTTATCTTAGAGCTTAAGACTCGCCTAGAAAAATTAGAACTAAGTCAGAGCGGTCATCAGAAAATTATTGCTACAAACGCCAATCCAAATTCATTAAAAGCTTCTCAGGCATTACAATCACTAGGTTTTAAACTTAAAGAAGCTGAAAGAATGTTAAGCGCTATTAATGATGAATCGCTATCTACCGAAGAATTAATTCGTAAAGCACTGCAAAATAAGTAAACTCTTATACAATTTAAGTTTGCTATAATCAATGATATGCTCAGAATATTCATATCATTGATTTTTCTACCCATGCTTGCATGGGCGCATCCTATAACGGAACTAGAACAGGCCTATTTAAATAAAGATAAAAACTATACGCCTAGAACTCAGCACCTTGACAAGCAAGGTCGCGCTATATTTAGCAATCATCTAATCTTAGAATCTTCACCTTACTTATTACAACATGCACACAACCCTGTCAATTGGTATGCTTTTTCAGATGAAGCATTTGACCGGGCTAAAAAAGAAAACAAACCTGTTTTTATTTCTATAGGTTATGCCACATGCCATTGGTGTCATGTCATGGAAGAAGAAAGTTTTGATGATATTGAAGTAGCACAATATCTCAATCAGCATTTTATTGCTATTAAGGTAGATCGTGAAATACGCCCTGATATTGATGCTGTGTATATGAATGTTGCACAGTCATTAAATGGTTATGGTGGATGGCCACTTAACGCATTACTACTGCCTAACGGAAAAGCGTTTTTTGCCGGTACTTATTTTCCAAAAACACAATTACTTGATGTTTTATCTCAGATGGCCAACCTTTGGAAAAACAAACAAGAAAAAGTTATCAATCAAGCCAACAAGATTGACAATATACTCAATAAAACCACCACTAAAACTAGCAATACAATTAATAAAGACATATCTACTCAAGCCATACAGGCCATGCTAGCTAGTTTTGACGATCTAGAGGGTGGATTTGGTGATGCGCCAAAATTCCCACATGAGTCCATGCTTTTGTTGCTTTTAGATGAACACAAACGTCGCCCCAATATTAAACAATTAAACGCCATTAAAACAACTTTGGATACGATGGCCAGTGGTGGGCTCTATGATGTTGTTGGTGGCGGATTCCATCGTTATTCAACTGATAACGCATGGCTAATACCACATTTTGAAAAAATGCTTTACAATCAAGCACAACTATCTCTGGTTTATACACGCGCTTATCAAATCACTCAAAAACCTCTGTACAAACGCATTGCCAAACACACATTAGATTATGTTCTTAGAGAAATGCAAGATATTAACGGTGGTTTTTTCTCAGCTACTGATGCAGACTCTGAAGGCGAGGAAGGTACATTTTTTGTTTGGTCAATCAAAGAGTTGAAAGAAACCTTTTCTGAAGATGAGTTTAATGCCTTTGACAAATGGTTTGATTTATCAGCACACACTGATTTTGAAGGGGATCATATTATTCGATTTAAAGACATTGACAGTATTAAACAAAGTAAATTCTCACAAATTGATCAACTTTTAAATCAATTATACAAAGTCAGAGGCAAAAGAATACTGCCATTGACTGATCACAAAGTATTGCTTTCATGGAATGCACTAATGATTCCTAGTTTACTTGAGGCTGGTAAAATTTTTAACGAAGATAAATATACCAAAGCAGGTATAAAGTTAGCTCAATACTTACACAGCCATTTTAATCACAACGATCAACTTTATAGAGTGTCAACCCACAACCAACCTGACACCAAAGCACTTTTTGAAGACTATTCGTATCTAGCAAATGCTTATCTATCAGCCTATGATCATACCAATAATAACTTATGGCTTAATAGAACAATTCAACTGGTTGAAATAATGAATCGTCAATTTTGGGATACTGAGCAATTTGGCTTCAATTTAACCAATGCCAACAAATATATAAACGCCAACCACAAGGAGTCCTTTGATGGCGCCATTCCTTCGGCGAACGCTATAGCATACAATGTTTTAATTAAATTAAACAATAGAACAGCACATAAAGAGTATGGCGTACAAGCAGAACAACTATTAAATGTATTTGCAGATGAAATCAATCAAGATCCAACCAACCACAGCTCATTTGTTTTAGGCTTTAATAACAAAACTCGTGGCGAGATAGCCAATACTACATACGCTTATAATGGCCGGATACATATTGACACTCAAAAAAACAAACATGACCAAGTCGCTATTAAATTAACCTTAGCACCCCTCTGGCATATTAATTCACATCAGCCTTTACAAAAATCACTTATTGCTACCAAAGTCGTCAGCAAGGATGAAAAAAACTGGACCATAAAACATGTTAACTATCCTCGAGGAGAATTAGCTGAACTAGGCTTTTCGAAAGAGAAAATTTCCGTCTATAAGGATCAAGTTACCATGAAAATCGATTTAATTAACCATTCAAATGTCTACGTACTGCCCACTCTAGATCTAACACTACAGGCATGTAGCGATACAGTATGCTTACCACCAACTACGGTTACTTTAAAACCTTAATTGATCTTTCTAAATCTTTTAATCCAATTGATAAATTCATAGTTCATCAAGTATAGACATGGTAGCAAAATAAGCGTCATTAATGTACCAAACAATAAGCCATAGCCCAATGCCAATGCCATTGGCTGTAAGATGTAATCAGTACCGCCAATACCATAAGCCAATGGAATAATACCTGCCAGCGTTGTTAAACTAGTTAGCACTACCGCTCTCAGTCTATCTTTAGCACCCTTAACAATCCATTGATGCACAGTGAGTTTTTCAAGGGTTTTGTCTTTGAGATAATTAAGGTGCGATACTAGCACTAACGAATCATTAACAATAACACCTACTAACGCCAATACACCTAAAATTGCAAAGAAGCTTAAGGTTTCGCCATGTAAGAAAAACGCCCAAATAACCCCGATAACAGAAAAAGGTATGGCACTTAAAATAAGTAGTGGCTGCGTATAAGAATTAAATAATAACACCAACA
>CAJVCJ010000035.1 GCA_910595855.1 Candidatus Thioglobus vulcanius
TTCTCATTTGGCGATTATTTTAAGCGCGAAGCTATTCAATATGCTTGGGAGTTTTTAACGGTTGAAATTGGCTTGCCAAAAGAAAAGCTTTGGATTAGCGTATTTGAAGAAGATGACGAAGCTGAAGATATTTGGGTGAATGAAATAGGCTTCCCAAGAGAGCGAATTTCTCGTTGTGGCGCTAAGGATAATTTTTGGCAAATGGGTGATACTGGCCCTTGTGGGCCATCAAGTGAAATATTTTTTGATCATGGTGAAGATATTGCAGGCGGCCCTCCAGGGCATGCTGATGAAGATGGCGATCGCTATATCGAAATTTGGAATTTGGTATTTACTCAATACGACAAACAAGAAGATGGCTACTTAAAGCCGTTGGCAGCACCTTGTGTTGATACTGGCATGGGTTTAGAGCGCTTAGCCGCAGTACTTCAGCACGAAAACAATAATTACGATACGGATGGTTTCAATAGTTTGATCAAAGCAGTGGTTAATTTAACGCCTAAAGCTGAAAATATTCAAACAGATAATGCCTCGGTTCGGGTTATAGCCGATCATATTCGCTCAACTGCATTTATGATTGTAGATGGGGTAATTCCTTCCAATGAAGGTCGTGGCTACGTACTACGTCGTATTATTCGTCGTGCAATTCGTCATGGTCATAAAATTGGTATTGAGAAGGTGTTTTTCTATCGCTTAGCGCCTGTACTGGCATTAGAGCTTAAAGATGTTTATCCAGAGTTAAAACTTGCATTGGCAAATGTTGAAAAAGTACTCAAGCGTGAAGAAGAGCGTTTTGCACAAACACTAGATCAGGGAATGAGCATTTTAGAAGAGGCTATTGCTGGTTTAAAAGGTGATGAAATTGATGGCGAAACAGTCTTTAAGCTTTATGATACTTACGGTTTTCCAGTTGACTTAACCGCTGATGTTGCTCGTGAGCGTAATCTTACGATTGATATGCCAGGCTTTGAATCAGAAATGACAAAGCAACGTGATCGAGCACGTTCAGCGGGTGATTTTAAAACCACTCAAAAAGGTGTTGATATCACTCAAGAAACTGAATTTCTCGGTTACGAGCAATTAGAAAATAGCTCGTCTGTACAAGCATTAATTAAAGATGGAGAGCAGGTTGAAGCTATTGAAGCAGGCGATCAAGCTATTGTTGTATTAGCTCAATCTAGTTTTTACGGTGAGTCAGGTGGTCAAGTTGGCGATAGTGGCATACTTAGTAACGACTCTATCACTTTTGAAGTGACTAATACAAAGAAACAAAAAACAGGCGCCTTTGAGCATCATGGCACCATCTCACACGGCACACTTAAAGTGGGTGAAGTGGTTGAGGCTAAAGTTGATGCACGTATGCGCAAGCGTATTGCCCGTAATCATTCGGCAACACACTTACTTCATGCAGCATTGCGCAGTGTTTTAGGTGAAACAGTTACTCAAAAAGGCTCATTAGTTGATGCTGATAAGTTGCGCTTTGACTTCTCTCACGATGAGGTAATTGCCAAGGCTGATATAGATAAAATTGAGGCGATGGTTAATCGTAGAATTTTAGGTAATTCGATTGTACACACTAACGTAACAGATATTGAAAGTGCCAAAAAGAAAGGTGCGATGGCGCTATTTGGCGAAAAGTATGGAGATAGTGTGCGCGTACTCAGCATGGGAAAAAACAACTTTTCTGTAGAGCTTTGTGGCGGTACTCATGTTAATCAACTTGGCGATATCGGTCTGTTTAGAATCGTCTCAGAAGGCGGTATTGCTGCAGGCGTTCGACGCATTGAGGCAATGACTGGCTATGATGCTTATCAGTTTGACAATCAAACTCAGGATCGTCTAACAGCTATTGCGCAAATGACTAAAACCAACAATATGCAAGCTGTTGATAAAGTGGCACAGTTAATTAAGCAACAAAAAGAACTTGAAAAACAAATTGCTACTTTTCAAAAGCAGTTAGCTAGCAATCAAGGTGATGATTTAGTTGGTCAAGCTAGGGATGTTAACGGTATTAAGTTGCTTTCAACTGTTGTAAATGGTGTGAGTGGTAAAGACTTACGAGATATTGCTGATAAACTTAAAGATAAGTTAGGTTCTGCAGTTGTGGTATTGGCAGTGGTTAGTGGCGATAAAGTCTCATTGGTTGCGGGTGTCACTAAGGATCTAACAGATAAATATCAAGCTGGAAAGATTCTTAATCACGTGGCGCTACAGGTGGGCGGCAAAGGTGGTGGTCGACCAGATATGGCACAAGGTGGCGGCACTCAGCCAGAAAATATTGAGTCAGCGCTAAGCTCGGTTAAAGATCTTTTATAACAAATATTGGAAATACTATTATGATTAAGAAAATTGTCAAATTAAGCTCAGCGAGCTGTTCACCTTGTAAACAATACGAGCCTATTTTTAATTCATTTAAGTCAGAATTAGAATCTTTGGGCTGGGCTATTGAAATACTTGATGTAACAGAAGATAGAGGTGGCGCTTATGCTCAAAAATATGGTGTACGAGGTGTTCCAGCGACTCTAATTATTGAAGAAGGTAAAGATCCTGTTGTTAAGATGGGCGTTGTGAACTCTGTTTCCGATTTGTTGGATTCTTAGGGTTTTATTTCTATTAAAACCGCTCAATAAAAAACCCTCTTTCGAGGGTTTTTTATTGAGCAATGGTTAGTTGCAATTTTTTTTATACACAACCTGTAGGTTGAGGCATGCCACCATATTTAGTAATAGGTTTCATTGGGCCAGTTAACCATTCTTTAAAAAGAATTTTCTTATCAATACCAACATATTTAGAAAAGGTTCTAATTGGCGGTACACTTGAATTCTCATCAAAGTACTCTCTTGCTTTTTCGATTTGCATTACCATAGAGTCCGTCAAAGTAATGTCATCTTCTTTTGCCATCTCATGCATAATGTCTAATGACCATATAGTTGGGTCAACTAAATATCCATTTCCTGTTCTGTCTAATGCCATCTTTAATACCATAGTAATTTAATTGGGTATATTATATAAGAATAGCTAAAGTAAAACTTTGTAAATACACATTTTGTTTGTATGGATAAATAAATTTAGACAATAAAAAACCCTCATTACAAGGGTTTTTTTCAATACAGATAGTATAAAAAACTATCTCATATCATCTAACTCTTCTGCAGACTTCATGCCTTTCTTGTAGTCTTGAGTTGTTGTTGTTGTCTCTTTACCCGTTCTTTGGTTTGAAGGGTTAGATGCGTTTAATGCTTCTACGCTGCTTCCTAAAGCTGGTCTGTTGCCTTTTGTAATGCCGTTAGCCATGATATCTCCTAGTAATTAATAAATCTTTAAACCTTTCGACTTTAAGATGTGAACAAAACAAATTATACGTAAATGCAAGTTTTTATCACTCTTTTAAAGTGATATTATTACCTATCCCTTAGGGGGTATATGGGTAATTTAAGAAGGTGCAATTGAGTGTTTGCCTGGTTTTATATAGCCGCAATATGTGTTAAAAAACGATGCATTCTATTAATTTGTCTAGTTAATAATAATCCACTTTAATGACAATGTCATTATATATGGTATGTAGTTTGATGCACGCGGGTATAATTTACGCGCTATGGACTGGATGCAATTAACCTTAAAAACAAGTAAAGATCAAGCTGATTTTGTTAGCGAAATACTCTCTGGACTAGAGAGTGTTTCAGTGACTTTTTGCGATACGCAAGACGATGCTATTTTCGAACCCCCTGTCGGTAAAACACCTTTATGGGAATATGTTACTATCACCGCTTTGTTTGACTTGGCAGTCGACCAGACGCATATTAAACAAATGCTGGGTCAAATTTGCAATATTCATGAGTCATCGTTTGAATTACTTAAAGATCGTGTCTGGGAAGATGAGTGTAAAAAAGACTTTCATGCCATGCAGTTTGGGCAGAGAATTTGGATTTGCCCCTCTTGGGAGGATAGTGCTAGTTTGCCAGATGATGCGATCGTTATCGATATGGATCCAGGCTTGGCGTTTGGCACGGGGACGCATCAAACCACTGATTTATGCTTGCAGTATTTAGATGCAAATATGCCAGTAGGCTATACAGTAATTGATTACGGTTCTGGAACAGGAATTTTGGCCATTGCTGCAATAAAATTAGGTGCAGTGAGCGTGGTTGCAGTAGATAATGATCCGCAGGCTGTTACTGCTACTATAAATAACATTAATGCTAATCAGTGTCAGGATCAAATTAGCGTC
>CAJVCJ010000036.1 GCA_910595855.1 Candidatus Thioglobus vulcanius
ACATGCGCATTATCATCACCGACATGAATGGCTAGATTAAAATCGGCATAGCCATTAGTGGCAAGGCGAGGTTCGCTCGCTTCAAGATTAGAAAATCGTGTAGTGGATATTAAATGGACGTTTTTTGGGAAGATAGCCATCCTTGGGAACTACTATTTGACGCTAAACCGGATCAAATTTATTCAAAACAGCTAATAGATCTTGAAGATCCTGAGGCAATGGTGCCTTCCATGACATCTCTTCACCAGTAATTGGATGAGAAATGGTCAACTTTTTGGCGTGTAAGGCTTGTCGCTTAAAGGATTTCAACGCATCTTTTAAGCCTTCATCAGCCTTTTTAGGGAAACGAATCTTTCCACCATACATAGGATCAGCGATAAGCGGATGCTCAGCATGTGACATATGCACTCGGATTTGGTGAGTACGTCCTGTTTCTAAAATACACTTAACATGTGTGTGGTGTGCAAAGCGATCAATCACACGATAGTGGGTTACCGCATCTTTGCCTGTACCCTCTTCAACAACAGCTTGTCTAATTCTATCTTTAGGATCACGACCAATCGGTGCATCTATGGTGCCACCAGAAATCATATGGCCATAGACAATGGCCGAATATTCACGCGAGACAGTATGTGTTTGTAACTGCTCAACCAAATTCTTTTGAGCCAATTCACTACGAGCAACTACCATTAGGCCCGATGTATTTTTATCTAAGCGATGTACAATGCCAGCACGATCAAGATTGGCTAATGACGGATCATAATGTAATAACGCATTAGCCAAAGTACCGGTCCAATTACCCGCACCTGGATGAGTAACCAAGCCTACTGGCTTATTAACCACGATAATATCATCATCCTCATAAACAACATTAATAGCAATATCTTCACCCAGCCAGGCGTTAGTCTTTTCTTTTACAAGCGTTAGAGCGATGATTTCACCACCCATGATCTTTTCTTTAGGCTTGAAAGTCTTACTATTTAGTAGTGCCTTACCTGAGCGTACCCAGCTGGTTATTTTTGAGCGTGAAAAATCTGGCAACATAACTGCCAAAGCGCTATCAATACGCTGGCCAATTAAACGATCTGGAATAACAATTTTTAATAAATTCATGCTGAGTATTTTACTGACTATTGTTTTGTTGTTTTATAAAGTATTTTTTTTTTAAAATCTAACACAGTAGAAAGTAAAAAACAAAAAATGGAATTTGGCGTCGCGTAAGAGATTTGAACTCCTGTTACCAGGATGAAATCCTGGGGTCCTGGGCCGGACTAGACGAACGCGACGAAACTATTTTAATTGAGATTGCCAAGGATAATATTAAATTTTTTCAATAGACGGTAAAAACTAATCACATTTCATTATTTAATTTTAACAGTTAGAGGTGAAGTTAGATTTAAACCATATATATATATGGTTTAAAATGAAATTTTTAACTAATAGAAGAAAGCCATGAAACTACAAATTACAATCGCTCTTGCCAGCACTCTTTTAATGACTAACGTCTCTGCAAGTGATGGAAAAGAACTGTATGGGCAATTATGTGCTAGCTGTCATACACCAAGCTCTAGCGCTAAAATTGCACCACCAATCTTTGCTGTTATTGATCATGTTCGACAAGCTTACCCACAAAGAGAGGATTTTATTTCTCAAGTTATTGAGTGGGTTGACGAGCCAAAAGAGGAAGTTGCATTAATGCCTGGAGCTATTCGAAAGTTCAACCTTATGCCGAAATTAGGCTACAGCCAGCATGATGTAGAAGAAATTGCAGAATATTTATTTGACAAAGATACTGTTTTATCAAAAGAATATAAGGAACATAAAAAGAAAGGTCACGGAAGTAACTAGAGTCAGATTAGCGCTATAACCTCTTAGAAGAATAAGAAAATTTAGCGCTATAAGATGGCAATTTTAAATACTATTCGTCTGGAAGTGCAAGTTAGCTACTAACAAGCTTGTAGATGACAACAATAGTTCAGACGAAAAAAAACCTGATTTAACAAAATCAGGTTTTTTAGTGTATGGCATCGCCTAGGAGAATCGAACTCCTCTTACTAGGATGAAAACCTAGGGTCCTAACCGATAGACGAAGGCGACATAACATTTTCTTGCTTAAGCTGGTGGAGCTAAGCGGGATCGAACCGCTGACCCCGACACTGCCAGTGTCGTGCTCTCCCAGCTGAGCTATAGCCCCAAAACATTGGTGCAAAGCAAAAAAGTAAATTATAGTCGCTATGTTGAATTAGTCAAGAGTTAATTGGTAAAATAAATACATGAAACTACAAACATTTGACGAAAAAACCTACTCACTTGATATTATGTATCACATGGGTACCTACGAAAATTCCATTCATTTTATTTTTGATCATCAGAGTAAAAGCTGCGCGATTATTGATCCAGCCTGGCATGCAGACTTCTATATAGAGTACGCTGGCAACAAGGGTTATAAAATTACAGACATCTGGCTAACACACTGGCATGGCGATCATACCAATGCAGCAGATGAAATCGCTGAAAAAACTGGTGCAAAAATTACCGTTGGTATTAATGAATTACCTTATTTGGATATTGAGCATGATTTGATAACAGTTAACGATGGTGATAGCGTTACACTGGGCAATACCACTGCCAACATTATTAACACTCCTGGACATACAGCCGGAGGTATATGTTATTTACTCGATGGTCATATCATTGCTGGTGACACATTGTTTGTATATGGTGCGGGTCACTGCACAATGCCAGGTGGCAATGTTCGTGAATTTTACCACTCTATGCAAAAATTAAAAAAGGTTGATGATGACACAATGCTACATTGTGGACATGATTATGGCTGCAAAATTAACACCACCATGGGTGAGCAAAAAGCAGGTAACGCTTATTTACTGCTAGATAATGAAGAGGATTTTGTTCGCTTTGTTGATGGTATGTCTCAAGGTTTGGTTGCCTATCCTACTGAAGCGTTAAGCTTAAAAGAAGTACAAGCAATGCTATGATTGGGTTTTTTGGCGGCTCATTCGATCCGATACATCTTGGGCATTTAAATAATGCACAACAACTGACTCATCACCTTGATCTATCCACATTGTTTTTAATGCCTTGTCGTGAACCTGTACATAAAAATTCACTAACATTTTCCACCGAGCAACGTCTTAAAATGCTCAAAATTGCCACTCAAAATATTTCCAATATAGAGATTGATACTCGAGAAATCAACCGAACAAGTGACTCATACACTATTGATTCACTCAAGGAAATCAAAAGACAACATCCTGATCAAACTATTGGTCTAATCGTTGGTATGGATAGTTTTAATAATTTATCCACCTGGAAGCAATTTGAGCAATTTGATCAGTATTGCCATTTGATCGTATTGTCAAGACCTGGCGAGCAACAACAACACACGATTCAAAATTTTACTTCTGTAGAAGATAAGGCTGAATTAAACACCAAAATCTCAGGGCTGCTTTATTTTGCCAATACAGACCAGCACGATATCTCTTCTAGCAATATTAGAGGTATTCTATTTAACAATGCTACGGATGGTAAAATACGCGCTAAACAAAACTTAGTCGGCCTTTTGCCAGACAGTGTTATTAATTATTTAGAAAAATTATGAGC
>CAJVCJ010000037.1 GCA_910595855.1 Candidatus Thioglobus vulcanius
TCTTGTAACAATTGCGCGTCGATTGGGGTTTTTGTGAATTTTTCCAACATTTTTAACACCACTTGTTTGGCTTGTTGCGTCTGTGAATTTTTAGTTTGCAGTTTAATTAAGAATAAGCCGTTTGATTTCATCTTGGTGAAATAACTTACTACCGAATAAGCCAATCCACGCTGCTCACGCACCTGTTCACTTAATATTGAACTTAAACCACTGCCACCCAAAATATGATTACCTAAATACAGTGCGTAGTAATCAGGATGCACACGATTAACTCCTGTTTGTCCGATCAACAGGTGTGTTTGTTCAGATGGAAAATTCACATGCACTTCCTGTGTTTGCTTTAATGGTGAAATCATAGGGTTAGCCTGAGCTTTTTTACCTATATTTAAACCATGAGAGATTTGACGTGCAATTTGCTGAGCTTGGGCCTTACTAATATCACCCACTAGCGCAATGGTTAGGTTCTTAGCCACATAATATTGACGGTAAAATTGTTTTAAATCATTGAGTTGAATCGCATTAATAGTATCTTTAGTGCCAATTTTTGCATGAGAATAAGCATGATCGCCAAATACCAGTTGATCAAATTTTAAATTGGCAACGCTAGCTGGATTTTGCTTGGAGGCTTCGATTGATTGATAAATCTGCCTTTTCTCACGAGACAAATATATCTGTTGAAAATCAACATTAGTAACAACTTCTTTAAAGATTGATAATGATTGGCCCAAGATAGAGTCTCGAGTTAAGCTACGCATTGAAATAATGGCCATATCTTTCAAACTGGTTGTTGAGAACTCACTACCAAGAGACTCAAATTGATTGATAATTTGCTCTTCAGAAAGTGTTTTAGTCGCAGTACCGATCAATGTATTGGTTAGTGTTGCTAGACCAAACTGCTCACCATCGCGACTACTAGCAGCATCAAAATTAAGCTGAACATCCAACATGGGTAAACCTTGAGCCTGGGTAAACAATACTTTAGCACCCTCAGGGGTTTGCCACTGAGAAATCTCAAGTTGCGCTTGAGCGCT
Organism: Candidatus Thioglobus vulcanius; assembly: GCA_910595855.1. Classification (GTDB taxonomy): domain Bacteria; phylum Pseudomonadota; class Gammaproteobacteria; order PS1; family Pseudothioglobaceae; genus Thioglobus_A; species Thioglobus_A vulcanius. The sequence goes on from CAJVCJ010000037.1 coordinate 1,032, forward strand.
ACCAATCAATGACATTAATAAGATAAATAACTTCATTAAATTCCCTGAGGTAGTAACTCTACCGTATTTGCTTGGTTAAAATTTAAATAAAACTTCGCAACATTTGACAAATCTTCAGCGGTAATTTCATTCATTTTATCAACATATTCAAACATTTCATTAATACCCAGTCCAACTGTTTCTAGCATTCCTAAATAGTAAGACTGAGTGGAAATTTGATCTTGTTCAAAAATAAAATTGGCCTCTAGTTGTGATTTTGTTCGCCTAACCTCATCTTGCAAGGCGTCTGGATGATTAATCAATGCTGTCACTTGCTGCCTAATGGCGCTAACGACCGCCTTATTGTCAACGCCATTAGCAGGTACAAAACTAATACTAAACAAGGTTTGATACTTATCATATAGCCTATACCCCACACCGATACTAGAAGCAATTTGACGATCTCGGATTAGAGTTTTTGATAGGCCATTGTCTAGCACATATGCCAGCATTTCTAATTGATAAGCTTGAGGCTTATCTTTCGCACTATGTAAACTTGGGACATGAAAAGCCATGGTATATAAAGGTAATTTGGCTTTTAGCTTAAGTTGCTTAGTTTGTCGGGTTAAGGGAATTGGCGTGTTGTCTGTGAGCACATTTATTAGCTGATTGAACTCATAATCTAAAAAATACTGTTTGGCGTATTTAACCACTTGCTTCGGATTAACATCACCAACCACAACCAATGTAGCATTATTGGGTGCGTAATATTTCCTGTACCAATCTTTAAGATCATTTAGTTGATAAGACTCTATATCTTGTTGAAAGCCAATGACTGGCGCATGATAAGCGCCAGATGAATCAAAAGAAATTAGGCGCAATTGTTCAAATACTTTTGCATTTGGGTTGTCTTCTACGCGCATACGCCTTTCTTCTATCACTACCTGTCGTTCTTTTTCTAACTCTCGATTAGAAAAGACTAGGTTGCGCATTCGATCTGCTTCCATCTTAAGAGCAAGCTCCAACTTTGAGCGGTGCATTTTTTGATAATAGGCCGTGTAATCTTTTGAAGTAAAAGCATTTTCATCCCCGCCATTTTTAGCAATAATGCGTGAAAACTCGCCCACTGGATATTTTTCTGTACCCTTAAACATCATATGTTCAAGCATATGTGAAATGCCAGTATTAGGTCTAGATTCATTACTAGCGCCTACTTTATACCAAAGCTGTGAAATAAACACTGGCGCTCTTTTATCAATCTTAACAATTATTTTTAACCCATTTTTTAAGATTGCTTGGGTGATACCCGTATTAATCTCATCTACAACTTGAGTAGAATTTGAAAATGCATTGGTGGTTAAAAAAAAGGCTAGTAAAATTAGAATCTTCATCATTCAATCATTATAGCGAGAAGCCTTGTTTAGTTTTTTTAAAAAAGATAAATCTACTAAAGTAGAAAAGCCGCAATCTCTCAAAGAGCGTTTGTCCAAATCTAGAAAAAAACTCGGCTCAGGTTTGGCCTCTTTGCTTTTAGGTAAAAAATCAATTAATGACGATTTACTCGATGAATTAGAAATGTTATTGATTACGGCTGATATTGGCATCAATACAACTGACAAGGTACTCGAATCAGTTAGAAAAAATGCCTCACGTAAAATCCTTAAAGATTCAAATGGGATTTATGATTTTTTAAAATCAGAATTAGCCAGCCTGCTGGTTGAAGACAGTCAGCTTAATACCGACCTTGATGAAACTTTTGTGATCTTGGTAGTTGGTGTCAATGGTGCTGGAAAAACCACTACTATCGGCAAGCTTGCTAAGCGCTTTCAAAATGAAGGAAAGTCTGTCATGTTAGCCGCAGGTGATACCTTTAGAGCGGCAGCAGTAGATCAGCTTAAAGTTTGGGGTGAACGCAACAACATCCCTGTAGTTGCGCAAGATACCGGTGCAGATTCTGCTTCGGTTATTTTTGATGCTTATCAATCTGCGCAAGCTAAAAATATTGATATTTTGATTGCTGATACTGCCGGAAGATTGCACACACAAAGCAACCTTATGCAGGAGTTAGAAAAAATTAAGCGCGTCATTTCCAAACAAAACGACTTAGCCCCTCATGAGGTTATGCTGGTTATTGATGGTGGTGCTGGACAAAATGCGATCAATCAAGCCAAAGAGTTTAATAAGAGTGTTGAACTGACGGGGTTAAGCATTACTAAACTTGATGGCACCGCTAAAGGTGGTGTGTTGTTTGCTATTTCTGATGAGTTAAAATTACCAATACGTTTTATTGGTGTGGGAGAAGGCATTGATGACCTTAAGCCGTTCAAAGCTAATGAGTTTGTTGACGCCTTATTTAATTAGTTAGCACTAATTTGCCGATCATATTTCCTTGCTCAATCAGAGTGTGGGCTTTGGTAATATTTTCAACATTAATCGGGCTTAGGCTTTGAGTTACCATAGCTTTAACCTTGTCATTATCAACCAATTTAGAAACTTTATTAAGTAGCTGACCCTGCTGAGCCATATCTTTGGTTTGATACATAGAGCGAGTAAACATCATCTCCCAAACTAGAGTGATGCTTTTTGCTTTTAGTAAATTGATATCTAAATCATTTTCAGTATTTACTAATAAACAAATACTGCCTTGTGGGTTGATCACTTCAGTCATTTGCGCCAAATATTCATCAGGGCTACCCATGCACAAGATAAAATCTGGTGCATCAAGATTCTGTTGGCTGAATTGATTAGCCAGATCATGGTGATCAAGTACAATATCTGCGCCCAGCTCAGAACACCAACGCTTTGAAACCTCTCTAGAAGCAGTAGCAATCACATTCATACCGATAATTTTCTTAGCAAATTGTATTGCCATAGAGCCAACACCGCCCGCTGCACCAATCAATAACAATGTTTTGTTTTTATCTTGTTTTCTTATTTTTAAACGATCAAACAAAGACTCCCATGCGGTGATACTCGTGAGTGGTAAAGCAGCTGCCTGTGCAAAACTTAGTGAGCTAGGCTTTATACCAACAAGTCGCCCATCAACCAATTGCTGACTTGAGTTAGATCCATCACGTGTTATATCACCTGCGTAAAATACCTCATCACCAATCTTAAATTCAGATACTTGATCGCCCACAGACAAAACAACACCTGCGCCATCATAGCCTAAAATTTTAGGTCCACTATCTTTAGAAACTGACTGTTTAACCTTACTATCAATAGGATTAATAGAAATTGCTTTAACCTCAATCAATAAGTCGTGAGATTGAGCTGTGTTTAAATCTTTATCAAATTTAATAAATTCTTGGCCGTTAAATCCAATTGCCTGCATAGTTGCTATCGTCTTGTATTTCTTTCAATACGCAGCATAGCCAACATCATTACAAACATGATAAAAAATCCAAGCGCTGCCATTGCCATACCTAAAGAAATAAAACCTGTTAGTTGATCAGCTCTTGCAGAGCCAATTTTCATAAGGTTTTGCTGAGTTTGAAGATTAACCTGATATGCAAACTGTTGATCGTGCCACTGTAAGAATTCATCAATATTGATTTGATCACCGCCTACGTTAACCAACTGCTGAGCAAGTTTTGCTAAAGATTGAGCGTAATAAAGCTTTAACTCTGGCGAATAAACATCAGTTTTAATCTTAATCATCACCTTAATCTTAAATTGTAAATCATTTTGACTCACCACACCTTCAGGTAATTTCTGAAAAATAGAGATAATTAGATCAACCTGCTCATCGAACTCCTTACTAAAAGCCAACTGAGTTTCAAACTGAACATTATCAAACTCGGCATTGGGTAATTCAACGTTGTTTTGTAAACTAATTGGATTTTGATAATCAGCCAGTTTGATGATAGGAGCGCTAATGACATCAGTCGCCCTACTGGAGATTTTTTCATAGCTAAACATACCCAGAAACACAATCAACACCAATGACATTAGCGCAAACAAAAATCCAATACGCTGCACAATCAAAAAGAAGTTATTTTCAATAAATCTCAACATGGTAATTTCCTTTATTTAGACAGCTGTTTAAAAATGTTATTCATTTGGGTGGCTAGCTCAATATCCAAAGAACTAATACGGCCTTTGGAATGTGTTGTTAATTCAACAATAACAATTTTATAAACATTTGACCATTCTGGGTGATGGTTCATTTTTTCAGCAATAATCGCTGCTTGTGCCATAAAGCCAAAGGCCTGAATAAAATCTTTAAATTCAAACTCTCTATGTAATTTTTGATCAACAATTGACCAATCTGGCAGTTGTCTTAAAATATCTAATTCAGTCATAACCTAAACCTTTAAGATGTCTTTGGCACCCATCTCAATTAATGTGTCAGCCAAAGAAACACCCAAAGATTCAGCCTCACTCACATGACCAGTAACCTGATGTTTCAAAATAACACCAGATTCAACATTACCCACCAAGCCAGTTAAGTTGATTTGGTCGCCACTGATAGTCGCATAACCAGCAATTGGAACAGAGCAACCGCCTTCTAGGCGTGCATTCATAGCACGCTCACTACTAACACGATAAGTTGTTTGCTCATCAATCAGTGGCTTGATTAAATCAAGGATTTCTGTGTCATTTTCACGAATTTCAATACCAACTGCACCTTGTCCAACTGCAGGTAAAGAATCAATTGCTGGAATTTCTTGCTTAATACGATCTTCGAACTTCAAACGAATCAGACCTGCACATGCCAAAATAATAGCATCAAACTCTCCATCATCCAATTTTTTAAGTCTTGTGTTCACATTACCACGTAAATCTAGAATCTCTAAGTCAGGGCGCTTGTCTTTTAACTGAACAATTCGTCGCATTGAACAGGTGCCTACTTTAGCACCTTGCGGCAGGTCTTCAATCGTATTGTATTGATTAGATACAAACGCGTCAAATGGGTTTTCGCGCTCTAAAATTGCGCCCAATTCAAAGCCTGGGGGAATTTCATAAGGCACATCTTTCATCGAATGAACAGCAATATCTGCCACACCCTCCATCATGCCAACTTCCAACTCTTTAATAAACAGACCTTTGCCACCAATTTTTGACAAAGGTGAATTTAAAATCTGATCGCCCTTAGTGGTCATCTTAATTAATTCAACCGTTAGTGCTGGATATAGCGCCTCTAGCCTAGCTTTTACATGTTCTGCTTGCCATAATGCCAGTGGAGATTTTCGTGTTGCAATTTTTAGGGTTTTATTCATGTTTCAAGGAGTTTGTATTAAAATAGTCATCATGTTAAGATTTTATCTATTACTCGTTGTCTTATTGACTAATTTTGCCGTAGCAAACGAATTAACGTTGACGCCTGCTAAAAATTTCTTCAAAGACTCTCAGCAAGTGTGGAAAAACAAAACACCTATTTTAATAATGTTTTCCATTCCTGATTGTGGATTCTGTAAAAAGGTCAAAGAAGAAATCATTGGTCCAATGGCAGAGTTAAAGGAATATGATGATAAAGTCATTATTCGCCACATTGATTCCAACAGCTTTGACGACATTAAAAATTTCTACAATGAAAAAGTGTCAAACAACGAGTTTTCCAGTAGATATGCGATTAACTTTTTCCCGACTGTTCTACTAGTTGATCAATACGGCGTGATATTGGAGAAAGTCCTAGGCGTGGCTAATGAAGAATACTATTGGACTGACCTAGATCAACTGATTGACAAAGCAACAACAAAAATTAACCAGCAAATGAGTGCAAAATTATGAGTGAACAAACTAATCAATCTTGGGGTGGACGTTTTAGCCAGCCGACCGATGAATTCGTCAAAATCTTTGGCGCTTCGGTATTCTTTGACAAAATCCTAGCACCTTATGACATTGAAGGATCTAGAGCACATGCTACGATGCTGCAAGAGGTTGGCCTATTAACCGAAGATGAAAAAAACCAAATTCTGACGGGTCTTGATCAAATTTCAGCTGAGATTAATGCTGGCGAATTTGAATGGTCTGTTGCTCTAGAAGATGTACATATGAACATCGAATCACGTCTAACTCAGTTAATTGGTAATGCTGGTAAGAAGCTACACACAGGGCGCTCTCGTAATGACCAAGTGGCAACTGACATACGCTTGTACTTACGCGACCAAGTTGATGATATCTTAGCTGAAATTAATCGCTTACAATTGGCACTACTGGACTTAGCCGAAAAAGAAGCAAGCACTATCTTGCCAGGATTTACCCATTTACAAGCTGCTCAGCCTGTTAGCTTTGGCCATCACATGATGGCGTATTTTGAAATGTTAGCTCGCGATGCTGAGCGTTTAGTTGATTGTCGCAAACGCATGAACTCAATGCCACTTGGCTCTGCTGCATTGGCGGGCACCACTTACCCAATTAATCGCAAGCGTACTGCTGAACTACTAGGCTTTGATCGAATTTGTTTAAATTCGCTTGATGGGGTTAGTGATCGAGATTTTGCCATTGAATTTTTATCTGCTGCAAGTGTTATTATGATGCATTTATCGCGATTTTCTGAAGAATTAATCTTATGGTCAAGTGCGCAGTTTCATTTTATTGAGCTGCCAGATAGTTTTTGCACTGGGTCATCCATCATGCCACAAAAGAAAAACCCTGATGTACCTGAGTTGGTTCGTGGAAAAACAGGGCGTGTGTACGGCAACCTAACTTCTATGCTAACCATTATGAAGTCGCAACCTTTGGCTTACAATAAAGACAATCAAGAAGACAAAGAGCCGCTATTTGATACAGTTGATACACTTAAGGCTTGCTTACGTGTGTTTGCAGATATGGTACCAACCATTGAAGCACAGCGTGACACCATGTACAACTCAACCAAAAAAGGCTATACAACTGCAACAGATTTGGCTGATTATTTAGTTAACAAAGGCTTAGCATTTAGAGATGCCCACGAAATAGTTGGTCAATCGGTCTCTTATGGTATCGAACATCAAAAAGACTTGTCAGAACTAAGCCTAGAAGAGCTTCAAAGTTTTGATGATCGCATCGAAAATGATGTATTTGAAGTATTATCTTTAGAAGGCTCACTTGCTGCACGAGATCATCTTGGTGCTACAAGCCCTAATCAAGTTAAGCAAGCGATTAAAACTGCCAGAGCTTCTTTGAAGTAATGCACTCCGAGGCTGCTACTTCTTTTAGGACGCGTGTTATCTTTGCGGGAACGCCTGATTTTTCCGTTGGCGTATTAGAAGCGCTTAATCAAGCCGGACATGATATTGTTGGAGTTTATACACAGCCCGACCGCCCCAAAGGTCGCGGTCGAATCCTAAGTGCCTGCCCTGTTAAAGAAAAAGCACTAGAGTTGGGTTTAACTGTTTTTCAGCCTGACAGCTTAAAAGATGTCAATTCACAAAATGAGTTGAGCAGTCTTAATGCCGATGTTATGGTGGTGGTAGCCTATGGGCAAATATTACCAAATGAAGTACTGCAAATGCCTAAATTTGGCTGTCTTAATATTCATGCCTCGCTGTTGCCTCGCTGGCGTGGTGCTGCACCGATTCAACGCGCTATTATTTCAGGTGATAATCAAACAGGCATTGGTATTATGCAAATGGATAAAGGCTTAGATACAGGCGATATATTACTCGAGAAAACTTGTGACATTACTGATGTAGATACCGCTCAAACTCTGCATGATAAGCTAGCCATTCTAGGTGCACAAGGTATAGTTGAGGCGCTTAATAACATCGGGCAATTAACATCAACCATTCAAGATGAAGCAGGCATTACCTACGCCAAAAAACTTAGTAAAGATGAGGCTTGGATTGACTGGTCAAAATCTGCAGTACAAATCAATCAACAAATTCGAGCTTTTAATCCTTACCCTATTGCACAAGCTAATGCAAAAAGTGACAAATTTGACTCTAAAGTTTTACGTATTTTATCTGCTTCCGTCATAAGTCTTGCCTATGACGCTAAGCCAGGAGAAGTAATTGAATGCACTAAGGGCTCTTGCATTGTTGCCACGGGTGATGGTGTATTGAGCTTAGAGCAAGTTCAATTAGCTGGCAAGAAAGCTATTAATATTAAAGATTTTACTAACGCTTACAAACTTGAAAAATTAAGCTGACGCCAAGCCTCATAAGCCACAATTGAAACACAATTAGACAAATTTAGACTTCTAGAGCCTGCTTGCATGGGTAGTGTAATTCCAGGATATTGATCTAAAATTTCTTGTGGCAGACCTCTTGTCTCCGGACCAAATAAAAACGAATCGCCGGACTGATAATCAACCTGCGCATAATTTGTATCAACCTTGGAGCTTACCGCGAACAATCGATCGGGCTTTGCCTTGGCAAGATAATCTTCAAAATTTTCATATTCAGTCACTTTCGCCAATTCTTTATAGTCAAGCCCCGCTCTACGCAAACGCTTGTCAGTAATCTCAAAACCAAATGGCTTGATTAGATGTAAACTTGCACCCATATTAGCACTAAGGCGAATCAAACTACCTGTGTTGTTGGGAATCTCTGGCTCGAACAATACTAAATTTAACATAATATTTTATTTTGGTACTTGAATATTTCAATATCATCCCATAGATAGAGAGTAACTTAAACAAAAAAACAAAGAATAAAAAAACGATGAATATTGAAAAACTAACTTCTCAATTTCAACAGGATCTTAGTACTGCGCAATCAATCGCAATTAGCAATTCCCATAGCGCTATTGAAGGCATGCATGTACTCAGTGCAATGCTTAGTGATAATGTTTCTAGCGTAAGTAATGTTTTAAAATCTATCAACGTAGAAATAAACAATTTTAAAAATCGTGTTGAACTTGAAATACAAAATTTGGCGGTTGTTAACAACCCTAATACTGACATTGGGATATCTCAAAGTCTACTACGCCTACTAACCTCAGCTGAAAAAATAGCTACCGATAAAGGTGATAGCTATTTATCTACTGAACTTTTTTTATTGGCCATTATTCAAGGTAATGATGCCACTACAAAACTATTAAAAGATGTTGTCGTAAATGAAAAAGAACTAATCCAGGCTATTGATACCCTTAGAGGAGGACAAAACGTGAACGAACAAAATGCAGAAACACAAAGAGAATCTTTGAACAAATACACGACTGATTTAACCCAAATGGCTATTGATGGAAAACTTGATCCTGTTATTGGCCGTGATGGAGAAATCCGTCGTGCTATTCAGGTCCTGCAACGTAGGACTAAAAATAACCCAGTGCTAATCGGTGAGCCTGGCGTAGGAAAAACGGCCATCGCCGAAGGATTGGCACAACGCATTATTAATAACGAAGTGCCAGAAGGCATTAAAGGTAAACGTCTATTATCATTAGATATGGCAGCTTTGGTAGCTGGCGCAAAATATCGTGGAGAATTTGAAGAGCGACTTAAGGCTGTTTTAAAAGAACTTGAGGATGAGCAAGGTCAAGTGATTTTATTCATTGACGAACTTCACACCATGGTTGGTGCTGGCAAATCTGATGGTGCCATGGATGCAGGAAACATGCTTAAGCCAGCACTTGCCAGGGGCGACCTTCATTGTATGGGTGCAACGACACTAGATGAGTATCGCCAATACATTGAAAAAGATTCTGCTTTAGAACGTCGCTTTCAAAAAGTATTGGTCGATGAACCAACACAAGAAGATACAGTTGCGATTTTGCGAGGATTAAAAGAAAAATACGAAGTGCATCATGGTGTTGAAATTACCGATCCAGCTATTATTGCCGCTGTCACTTACTCAACACGCTACATTACAGATAGGCAATTACCCGACAAGGCTATCGATTTGATCGATGAAGCGGCTTCTCAAATTCGTATGGAAATTGATTCAAAGCCAGAGTCAATGGACAAACTTGATCGCAAACTAGTGCAATTAAAAATCGAGCGCATGGCGCTGAAAAAAGAAAAAGATAAAGCTTCCAAAGAACGCTTGAAAGAGTTAGTGTCGGTCATTAAAGATCTTGAAAAAGAATACGCTGATCTTGAAGAAATTTGGAAGAAAGAGAAATCTCAAGTTCAAGGTGCCCAGCACTTGAAAGAAGAGCTGGAACAAGTAAAAGCCGAACTTGAAGCTGCAGCGAGAAATAACGACCTAGCCAAAATGAGTGAACTTCAATATGGAAAAATTCCAGAACTTGAGGCCAAAATTACCCAAGTTGAATCTGCAGATAATGTAGAAATGACATTACTTAGAAA
>CAJVCJ010000038.1 GCA_910595855.1 Candidatus Thioglobus vulcanius
GTCTATCAACACATTAATTATAAATTTATATAAAAGGAAGAGTTATGCAATTAAACGCCAGCGAAATTAGTGATTTAATTAAAAAACAAATAGAAGGTTTTGACTTTGGGTCAGAAGCTCGCACGGAAGGTAGAATTGTAAGTGTTAGTGACGGTATTGTTAAAATTCACGGCTTAGCTGACGTTCAATTTGGTGAAATGCTTGAATTCCCAAATAACACATTTGGAATGGCACTTAACCTTGAGCAAGACTCAGTTGGTGCAGTTGTACTAGGTGATTACCTTCACTTGTCAGAAGGCGATATTGTTAAGTGTACTAACAGATTGGTAGAAGTGCCAGTAGGTGATGCTATGCTAGGACGAGTTGTAAACCCATTAGGTCAGCCTATTGACGGTAAGGGTTCAATTGCAACAACAGCTACACTTCCTTTAGAAATTATGGCACCTGGTGTTATTGAGCGCAAGTCAGTTGATCAGCCAGTTCAGACTGGTGTTAAAGCAATTGATGCAATGGTTCCAGTTGGTCGTGGCCAGCGTGAGCTAATTATTGGCGATCGCCAAACAGGTAAAACAGCCGTTGCGATTGATGCCATTATCAATCAAAAAGATACAGGCATTAAATGTGTGTATGTTGCAATTGGTCAAAAAGATTCTTCAGTTGCTGCTGTTGTACGAAAATTAGAAGAGCACGGCGCTTTAGAAAACACTATTATTGTTAATGCAGGTGCAGCATCTTCTCCTTCACTTCAGTACATTGCACCTTATGCAGGTTGTTCTATGGCTGAGTACTTCCGTGATCGTGGTGAAGATGCTTTAATTGTATATGATGACTTGACTAAGCAGGCTTGGGCATATCGTGAAGTATCATTGTTATTGAAGCGTCCACCAGGACGTGAAGCATATCCAGGCGATGTATTCTATTTACATTCTCGTTTGCTAGAGCGTGCATCGCGTGTAAACGCTGAGTACGTTGAAAGAATGACTAATGGCGAAGTAAAAGGCAAAACTGGTTCATTAACAGCATTTCCAATTATTGAAACCCAAGGTGGCGACGTATCTGCATTTGTACCAACAAACGTAATTTCGATTACTGATGGCCAGATCTTCTTAGAGACTGACTTGTTTAACGCCGGTGTAAGACCTGCGATTAACGCTGGTTTATCAGTATCTCGTGTTGGTGGTGCAGCGCAAACAAACATCATTAAGAAGCTTGGTGGTGGTATTCGTTTAGACTTGGCTCAGTACCGTGAATTACAAGCATTTGCACAGTTTGCATCAGATCTTGATGCTGAAACAAAAGCACAGATTGATCGTGGTCAACGTGTAACAGAGTTAATGAAGCAGAAGCAGTACACACCACTATCTGTGGCAGAGCTTGCAACATCATTATTCGCAGCTAATTCAGGATCACTTGATGACATTGATGCTAAGAAAGTTGTTGATTTTGAAGAAGCATTATTAAACTACATGAAGTCAAACCAAACTGCGTTAATGGACGAAATTAACAAAGATGGTGAATACAATGATGATGTTGCTAGCAAGTTACAAGCAGCAATTGATGACTTCAAGGCAAACCACACTTGGTAATTAAATAATATGGCAGCTGGAAAGGAAATTAGAACGCAGATCGCGAGTATTAAAAATACTCAGAAGATCACTTCAGCCATGGAAATGGTGGCTGCATCTAAAATGAAAAAGGCCCAAAACAGAATGGAGGCATCACGCCCTTATTCTGAGAAAATTACCAATGTAATTGGCCATTTAGCAAATGCTCATCCTGAGTTTGAACATCCTTATATGAAAGAGGTTGGCGAACTTAAGCGTGTAGGCATAATTATTATCTCGAGTGATCGTGGATTATGTGGCGGCTTAAATACCAACTTGTTTAGAAATATATTAAAGCAGGTTGCTGATTATCAAGCCAAAGGTATTGAAGTTGATATTTGCACGATTGGCAAAAAGGCTACCTCTTTCTTCAAAAATTCTGGTTTGACTATTAAGTCTGTATTAACAGATTTGGGTGATGCGCCACATTTTGATGACCTATTAGGTACAGTTAAAGTAATGTTAGATGCTTATGACAATGATGAGTTTCAGCAATTGTCAGTTGCCTACAATAGATTTGCTAACACCATGACTCAAGTGCCTACAACCGCGCAGTTGATTCCAATGGTAGCATCTGATGCTGAAGGCATGGATCATCGATGGGACTATATTTATGAGCCAGATGCTGAAGAAGCATTAAGCGCATTGTTGGTAAGATATATTGAAGCCTTGGTTTACCAAGGATTGGTTGAGAATATTGCGTGTGAGCAGTCATCAAGAATGGTTGCTATGAAGAGTGCAACAGACAATGCTGGTGACATGGTAGATGAACTAGAAATGGTTTACAATAAAGCAAGACAAGCAGCTATTACTCAGGAGATTTCTGAGATTGTAAGTGGTGCGTCAGCAGTATAGAATTTAAAAATAAAGATTTAAAAAAAGGAAAACAAAATGAGCAGCGGAAAAATTACACAAATTATTGGTGCGGTTATTGATGTCGAATTCTCGGCAGGCACCGTTCCAAATATTTATGATGCCTTGATTGTTACAGAAACAGGCCTTACTATTGAAGTACAGCAGCAGTTAGGTGATAACACGGTTCGTGGTATTGCCATGGGTGGTTCAGAAGGTTTAAAACGTGGTCTTGAAGTAACGAGCACAGGCTCGCCAATTCAAGTACCTGTTGGAACTAAAACTTTGGGTCGTATTATGAACGTATTGGGTGAGCCAATCGATAATGCTGGTGAAATTGGTGAAGAGTCTAGAAATGCAATTCACCGTCCTGCACCTGCTTATGATGAACTTGCGCCTGCTGCAGAATTGCTAGAAACTGGTATTAAGGTTATTGACTTAGTTTGCCCATTTGCGAAAGGTGGTAAAGTTGGTTTATTTGGCGGTGCTGGTGTTGGTAAAACTGTAAACATGATGGAGCTTATTCGTAATATTGCGATTGAGCACTCAGGTTATTCTGTTTTTGCTGGCGTTGGTGAGCGTACTCGTGAGGGTAATGACTTCTATCATGAAATGAAAGAATCAAACGTTCTTGATAAGGTGTCGTTAGTTTATGGCCAAATGAACGAGCCTCCTGGAAACAGATTGCGTGTTGCTCTTACCGGTTTAACAATGGCTGAAGCATTCCGTGACGAAGGACGTGACGTATTATTATTTATTGATAACATTTATCGTTACACGCTTGCGGGTACTGAAGTATCAGCACTATTAGGTCGTATGCCTTCAGCGGTAGGTTACCAGCCAACATTAGCATCAGAAATGGGTGCATTGCAAGAGCGTATTACATCAACTAAGAAGGGTTCAATTACATCAATTCAAGCGGTATACGTACCTGCTGACGACTTAACTGATCCTTCTCCAGCAACAACATTTGCCCACTTGGATGCAACTGTTGTATTGTCTCGTCAAGTAGCTGAATTGGGTATCTACCCTGCTGTAGATCCACTAGATTCTACTTCTCGTCAGCTTGATCCGTTAATCGTTGGTCAAGAGCATTACGATATTGCTCGTAGCGTACAAGGTGTTTTGCAGCGCTATAAAGAATTAAAAGATATTATTGCAATTTTGGGTATGGATGAATTATCTGAAGAAGATAAGCAAGCTGTATCACGTGCTCGTAAAGTTCAGCGCTTCTTATCTCAGCCATTCTTTGTCGCTGAAGTATTTACCGGTTCCCCTGGTAAGTATGTATCTCTTAAAGATACACTTTCAGGTTTCCAAGCTATTCTTAGTGGTGAACTTGATAGTATTCCAGAGCAAGCATTCTACATGACTGGCTCTATTGAAGAAGTTCGCGAACGAGCTGCGGAGAAAGCGTAAATGTCAATGATTCAAGTTGATATCGTAAGTGCGACTGAGTCGTTATATTCGGGAGAAGCTAAGTGTGTATTTGCTCCTGGTGATAGCGGTGAGTTAGGTATTTACCCTCAACATTTACCTTTATTGTCAACACTACGTCCTGGTGAGGTTCGTGTTGAAACTGAAAGTGGCATTGAGTCAATTTATGTTTCTGGCGGTATTGTTGAAGTACAGCCAACGGTTGTCACTATTTTTTCGGATACGGCGATACGTGCTCATGATTTAGATGAGTCTAAAGCACTAGAAGCTAAGCAAAGAGCAGAAGAGGAGATGGCTAATGCAGATACGGATCATGATATTACATCAACACAGGCTGCTTTAGCCGAGTCTATGGCTCAGTTGCAATTAATTTCTAAGATGAGAGGAAAGAAGCGTTAAACGCAAATAACTTTTAAATCTTAGCTTGTATTGTTGATAAATTTAACGCCTTCTTTTTAGAAGGCGTTTTTGTTTAACAAGTACACCACAAGCAAAGTTAATTATTTCATCATTCGGCCTTTCCACCTAGTGACAAGACACTTCAAATTCTAAAAAGCCCAGTGCCTGAAATTTATCATACTAGGTATTTAGCCATCGCAGTCTCATAGTTATCTTGTGCTTTTAGAATGAAGTCACACACCTCTCTGACAGCACCGTGACCACCTTTTTTATCAGTAATAATACAGGCATTTTCTTTAACTAAGTCATGGGCATTTGCTACTGCAATTGGTAGACCAACTTGTCGCATGACAGGCAAGTCAATAATGTCATCACCAACATAAGCGACTTGATCTGCACTGAGACTTAATTTCACAAGCAACTCATTATAAGCAATTAATTTGTCACTTTGACCTTGGTAAAAGTGCTCAATTTTTAAGTTGCTCATTCGGTGCGCAACATTTGGTGAATTTCTAGCACTAATGATTGCAGGTTCTACACCATATTCATTGAGTAGCTTAATGCCTAATCCGTCTAATGAGTTAAAGCGTTTTAGCTCAATCCCTTCATCTGAAAAAAATAGCCCACCATCAGTAAGCACACCATCAACATCAAAAATAATTAGTTTAATTTTTTTAGCACGTAAATAGGCTTTGTTTAATAAATTCATGTTATTTTTCTCCAAATAAAGGCAGCACCAGGATCAGTTTTTCTGCCCGGTGCTATATCGCTATGCCCAACAATATTAGCAATGGGATAGTAATTTTTCAAAATCGATAATACGTTATTTAATGATTGATATTGTTGTGTTTCATAGTTAATATTGTCAGATCCTTCAAGCTCAATGCCGATTGAATAATTGTTACAATCTGGAACTTTGTTATAAATGGACTCACCCGCATGCCAAGCACGCTTATCAAAATCTACAAATTGTATTATTGAGCCATTTCGTTTAATTAGTAAATGGGCAGACACTTTAACATTTTTAATTGTTTCAAAATAAGCATGCTTGCTAGTATCAAGATTGTTGGTAAAAAAATCTTCGATATAATCATTATTAAACTCAGAAGGTGGTAATGATATGTTGTGAAGAACAATCAACGTTATTTCGCTATTTGGTGGACGCTGATTAAAGTTTTCAGAGGGGATTTGGACTGCTACATCTAGCTGATGATTAATAATCATGTGACTGATTATAGCAGTTTAGTGGACTTCATTAAAATAACGCCCCCGCAGCATTAATCTAACCGATCCTGCTTCATCTGTAAACGAGCTACGCTTATGTAAGATATTATTGCAAATTAGTCCTTGATTAGCGCTCATGGTATGAGAAAAATGATGTTCAGTGTTGCCACTTAATAGCTGATCAAGTATTTCCACAGCCTGTTTGATTTCATCTGAGTTGTAAAAATCTATGCTTTTTTTCCGTTGTGTATAGCGCATGTAAAGTTGATTGGTTTGATCGTCAATTAAATAAATTGGCCCCACTGATGTCTCTCGCCTAATCTCTCCATCAACAATATGTGCTGGGATGCTCATTGCCTTTGCATGGGTTAGTGCTTTGGCTACCTCTGGATTTTGTTCTCTTAGTAGTAAATAAATCATTTGGTGATCAATCCAACTATTCTCTCCACCACTTGACGCCGGATTGACGCAATACAATGAAAATGCACGTACTCGATTTTCTATTGCATTGTAATAACCATCAGTATGCCAACCTATGGCACGATTAGTATAAGGAATGAATTCAGCTTGATGCTCAGCTTCACTTTGAGTGATGTGAGCTAAGCCTTGATTTTCAACATACAAATGTGCATCAAAATCCTCTAGCCCAAATTGTTGATTAAAGCTGACTAAATCTTTTTCATAATGCTGTAATTGCTGCGTTTGAAATAAAGCGAAGTTATTATGCTCGCACAACTTAACAATCTGTTTTTTTTCAGCTTGCGTTAGTTGTTTAGGATTGTTAATTTCTATCAGGCAGTCTTCAATCTGAGTTACCGCTTTAGCAAGTTTTTCATCTCGCCAAAACTGGTAATCATCATTAGAAACTAGAATGTTAGCCATTAATTCGTTTATTAATAAACCACTGTTGCGCAATTGAAAGGATGTTGTTGACTACCCAGTAAAGTACTAATCCTGATGGAAACCATAGGAAAAATATTGTAAACACAAAAGGCAGCGCCATCATGATTTTCGCTTGCATTGGATCTGGTGGTGGCGGGTTTAATTTTTGTTGAACAAACATACTTACACCCATGATCAATGGCAAGATATAGAATGGATCTGGCGCAGATAAATCAATCAAATACCAGAATGGCGTTTGACGCAATTCAACCATCTCTAGTAGCACCCAGTACAGTGAAATAAATACAGGGATTTGCACTAAGATCGGTAAACAACCTGCTGCAGGATTGATCTTTTCTTTTTTATACAGCTCCATGGTTTTTTGACCCATCTTCTGTTTGTCATCGCCATAAGTCTCTTTCAGCTTGGCCAACCTTGGAGAAAGCTTTCGCATGCCAGCCATTGAGCGGTATGATTTTTCACTAAGCTTATAGAAGGCTAGCTTGATTAAAATCGTTAGAATTATAATGGCATAACCCCATGACTGCACAAAGGAATAGATCCAATGCAGTACTTCAGATAATGGCTTGGCGATAATAAACAAAATGCCATAATCAACTGTTTTATCTAATCCAGGCGCAAGTTCGTCAATACGCTCCTGTTCTTTAGGGCCGATATATAAAGCATTGGTACTGAGTGTTGTGGTGGCGCCTGGTGCAACACTTTGAGCAGGGTTGACAATAGTTAGCAAGTGCTTGCCGTTATTAATTTTAGAAGAGTAATTATGAGTATCTTGAGCTTCTGGGATCATGGCAACAAAGAAGTAATGTTGAATCATGGCCATCCAACCACCTTTAGAAGAGGTTTTTGGTTGCTCGTCAAATTCATCAAATGCTATCTTTTCATAAACCTCTTGGTCGTCATATTTTGCACCACCTGTATAGGTTGGCATCATCATGTTCGATTGATCTAAAGCATTTCGAACAAGCTGGGTATAACTAGTAACATTAATTGCATTATTGGAATTGTTGCTGACTTGATAATCTACCTTAACAACATAGCTACCCCTAGTGAAGTGATAGTTTTTAGTCACTAACGTGCCGTTTTCACCCTTCCAAACCAAGGGAACGGTTAAGCTGTCGCCTTGCATTTGGTAGTGTGTTTGACCTGAGCTAAAGAATGAGTGGTGAGTTGGCATTTTCTTGCTTGGTAATAAGCCGCTTTGTGCCTGGAATAACTCCCCAAATTTATCGCTTAGTAATTGAAATTTAGATTCAGAGCCAAGTTCAATTGGATAGTCATCAAGCCATGCGTTGGTAATGGTACCACCCTTATGGCTAATTTCTAATGTTAGTAAATCAGTATTAACTGTTACAAACGTACCACTAACAGCCTCCTTAGGGCTTGGTAAGTCAGGTGCTGCATTGATGTTAATTGCACTTGGAACGTTTAACTCTTGATCAACAATAGTTGGCGTATTGTTTGTCATTTGTTGTTGATAAATTAAGTTTCCACTGGAATCGACAGCATGTTGTCTATCCCATTGTTCTTTAAGTAAGAATAAACTAAGAAGAATGGCAATAATAAGGAAAAATTTTTGATTGTTCATCGGTATTTTGTATTAATTAAAGTTAAATTATTTTTTTGGCACAGGATCGTAGCCACCATCATGCCAAGGGTGGCATTTTCCAATACGCCTTGCACTTAAGGCAAATCCTCTGAAAAACCCATGATCTTTGACAGAATCATAGGCATATTGCGAGCAAGTCGGTTGAAACCTACAATTAGAGCCAATTAAGGGGCTGATAAACAGCTGGTAAAACTTGATTGGAATAAGTAATAGGTGGCGCATTATTTATCAACTACCTTGTGTAGTAGCACTGATAAATCTTGTGCAATGGTAGTGTTGTTAGCTGCTTTAGCATGCCTTGCCATCACCACAAATTCCCAATTATTAAGGGTAGCTTGTTGATGTCTAAAAGTTTCACGCGCAATACGTTTGAAGCGATTTCTTTCAATCGCTAGACGGTGTACTTTTTTAGAAATGGCAAGCCCAAGTTTGGCTTTTGTTGTGTCTGTCTTAACAGCCATAACCTGCCAATATTTTCCCCTAGTCATATTGCCATTGTTAAAAATGGATTTATATTCACCAGGTTTTAATATTTTAGATTGGCGGGTTAATCTAAAAGACATCTACAGAATGGTATTAAGCTGTTAAACGCTTACGACCTTTTCTTCTGCGTGAATTAACAATTGCGCGACCTGCTTTGGTGCTCATTCTTGATCTAAAACCGTGCTTACGTTTACGTTTAATTACACTCGGTTGGAAGGTTCTCTTTTGCTTCATAATGAATATCGCTCAATAAAATCTTGCAATTTTACCATAACTTAATGAAGCTTGTATTAACAGTAGTGAATATAGATTCTAATGCTTATAGAATCTAATGGCAGCATAAGGTGCTACAATAACTCTTAATCTGAAGTTTGTCATAAGGGCTTGAATGGATCTGATTTATTGGTTACTATTGTTAAAGGCGCCAAATTTAGGTGTTAAGACATTTTACAAGGCATTGCGATATTTTGAATCGCCACAGCAGGTTTTTACCTCAAGCCACACTGAACGAGTTAATTCAGGATTATTTCGCAAGCAAACACTAGAATATCTTATGACGACTGATATCTCTTCAGTGCAAGCTGATATTGATTGGGTCAAGGCTGATGATTGCCACATACTTACACTCATTGATAAGGATTATCCGCCACAACTTAAAGCTATTTCTGATCCGCCACCTATACTATATGTCAGGGGTGATGTTAAATGCTTGTCAGCACCACAGCTTGCCATTGTTGGTAGTAGAAATCCAAGTACTGGCGGTAAGCAGAATGCACACGATTTTTCCAATCGGCTGGCAAAATTAGGGTTGGTTATTACATCAGGAATGGCTAGTGGTATTGATGCACAGGCGCATATTGGCGCATTAGAAGCGCAAGCAAATACCATTGCCGTTTGCGGCACAGGGCTGGATAGGATTTATCCTGCTAAGCATAAGTCGCTTGCCCATCAGATCTCCATGCAAGGCGCATTAGTGTCTGAATTTTTTATAGGAACAGCGCCAGTGGCCAGTAACTTTCCGAGGCGAAACCGTATTATTAGTGGCTTAAGTTTAGGCGCTTTAGTGGTGGAAGCTAGCATTAAAAGTGGCACCATGATTACTGCAAGATTGGCTGCTGAGCAGGGTAAGGAAGTGTTCGCAATTCCTAGTTCAATTCACAATCCTTTGGCCGAAGGTTGTCATGAGCTAATTAAGCAAGGGGCAAAATTAACCAGCGATATTGACGACATTATTAACGAGCTTCCACAGGGCTTATTAGGCGACATATCGCCTGTAAAAATTGATCGATCAACAAAAGAATTGGACAAAACAGACCTTAACGTATTAAAATGCCTCAGCTATGAAGCTTTAACAGTTGATCAATTGGTTGAAAAAACCAAGCTTAGCCCACAAGTAGTAATGCAAGAGTTGTTGTTATTAGAACTTGACAACCAAATTGAAAAGACTAGCTCGCAAGGCTATATATTAATTAAATAAACCAATATGACACATAATATTCTCGATGTTTTAACCTATATGTTTGATTACCTCTTTGAAGAAGCTGAACAAGATGACGCTCATGAAATTGACGATCTTGAATTAAAAGCACATTTGTCCGATGCAGGCTTTGACATTGCTGGCATAGATAAGGCACTAAACTGGCTTGAAAATATTGCTGCATTGCAAGATGGAAAAATCAAACCTTTCAATACAGTGTATAGCTCAAGCATGCGCATTTACACGCAAGCTGAGCAGAGCAAATTAGATTCAAAATCACGTGGTTTTTTATTGTTTATGGAAAACATTGGTCAGCTAGATGCTAACCAGCGTGAAATGATTATTGAGCAAGTGATGTCATTAGGCGAAGCAAAAATTGATCTAGAAGATCTTAAGTGGGTGGTGATGATGGTACTAGGTAACAGTGTCGACGGTGAAATATCAGCACAATGGCTTGAGTCTATTGTTTTTCTTGACGAAAAACGCACACTACAATAATGGCTAAAAATCTAGTAATTGTCGAGTCCCCTGCCAAAGCAAAGACCATTGAAAAATTTCTAGGCAAAGATTATGTTGTTAAGTCTAGCATTGGACATATCCGTGATATGCCAAAGAAAAATATGGGCATCGATATTGAAAACAATTTTGAGCCGACTTATGAAGTAACAGCAGACAAAAAGAAAGTAGTTGCTGAGCTACGTAAGGCTGTTAAAGTGGCTGAAAAAGTCTATCTTGCAACGGACGAGGATCGCGAAGGTGAGGCTATTGCTTGGCATTT
>CAJVCJ010000039.1 GCA_910595855.1 Candidatus Thioglobus vulcanius
ACAATGGTAATCTGGTAGTCACCGGATTGAGTTGTTGCAACATCACCCACACCTCTAGAGCTTAATGTCATAGAGAAACGACCGTTATCATCTGGCATGATTACACCAAAACCTTGTCCACCATTAGAAATAAGTTCGTTTGGCGTACCTAAAAGTACGTCTTGACCAGTAGTACCATCAAGTGTTTCGATTCTAGTTGTTACACCATCAGCGCCTACGGCGTCAGCTTTAGCAATAGCACCTTGACCGAAGTTGTTAGTACCTGTCATCGTACCGTTGCCAGCTTCCATGTTATTGATCGTTGCACCAAAAGTTGTTACTAGGTGGTCGTATTGTGTGCCAATTTGTGCACCATCAGCGCCTAATTCAGCCTTGTAGAAAGTTGGTGCATCAGTTAATCCACCAGCAGCATCAGGAGATCTACCTGTAAATTTAACTGTTACTGCATTGTTTGAAACAACGTGCCAAGTTCTGTTAATTACACCACTTGAAGCTCTGTTAGCAACGTTATTTGGTGAAGATACAGCTAATGATTGTGGGTGGTTGAAGCTTAACGTTATTTCATCGTTTTCACTGATGTTGATTTCAGCAGTTCCGTCAGCAGTGTTACTAGTTAGACCTTCTAAAGCAGAAGCCGTGTTAGTGAACAATGCACCTGAAGTTAGTAGGGTAGCAATAGCAAGCTTTAAGTTTAAGTTTTTCATTTTAATTTCCTATGTTGGTTTGATGCTTGATTGGCGTATTACCAATCAAGTGTTGTTAAATTAGTGGTTTGTTGAATAGATTATGGGTTTAACTTTTCGTCAGCAACTAGTGTTGTTACAACTGTAACTTGGTAGTTACCAGACTGAGTTGTAGATGTATCACCAACGCCTTTTGAATATAGTGTTATATCAAATGTACCGTTATCATTTGGCATGATCGCTTTAAAAGTATCACTTGCACCTGTTGCACCTGTACCAACTAGTAGTGTAGGCGTTCCGTTTGGTGAAATTGAGTTACCCCAACTTGTATTAGTATCACCTGTTTCAATACTACCTTGATTTTCTAGCTTAACACCAAATGTAGTTGTTAAGTGATCGTATGCAGAACCGATTAAATCACCTCTAGCATCAACTTCTTGCTTTGCAAATTCTGGAATATTCTGAATTATTCCATCTGAATCTAATGATGTACCAGTAAACTGAAGCTTAACTGCGTTGTTTGATGTAATTGTCCATTTTGTTGAACTTACTTCACCTGAACCAGTACCGATATTGTTGTTTGGCTGTGATACTGCAATTGATTGTGGATGTTGAAACTCAACAACTACTGTATCAGCAACGTCATCTGGCACAACAGCAAAAGTATTTACTGAGATTAGTGTTGCAACTGATGCTGCAAGTAAAGTTTTTGTATTTAAATTTTTCATTTTATTTCCTCGATTGTTTAATTATTTTATTAGTGGAAACTATCTAGGGGTTTTCCTCTAGTGGTTTTCCTTGGTGTGTATTATACAACGATAATGTATAAATGCAAGTTATATGTCATAAATAAACCTAATAAAACACTGTTTTAAATATAAGTAATTGATTTATAAGGATTTAACTAATAATTTAATTTTTAAATTAAATTGAATTAATCTGTTTATTCTAATAGAAATCCATTTTTAACAACGTTTTGACGCTAGTCAATATTGTTAATCAGAGATATATAGATAGATATTAACCACTATTCGGTAATTATTAGACGTATTAATACATAGATGTAGTTATCTAGGTATTAATTATAAGAGGATAGCGAGCTAGTCTTGAGTGACAGGAATTAGAATGATAAAGCAAGCGCCCGAGAGGCTATGCGAGCAAGGATTGAATTCTGAACAGTTTCTAACACTAATGGTGCCAGAGAAGTGCTCTTCAACGACTAGCTTACCCATATATAAGCCTAGGCCGGTGCCATTGAGTGCCTTGGTTGATACATAGGCCTCAAAAATCGTGGGTAGTAACTCCTCTGGAATGCCATTACCATTGTCTTGGATTTCAATACTAATGTCATTATTAGTACTGGTACTTCTAAGACTGATCAAAGGGGATTGTATATTAGACTCTACTAATTCATCTACAGCATTTTTAATTAGGTTAATAAATACGTGCTTGAGCTCACGTTCAAAGCCTAATAGTTCAATTGATGAATCAATATCCAATTTAATATCAATGGAATTTTTATGAATAACACCATCTAGCATTGATAGCGCGCCATTCACACATGCAAGTAAATTAAAGCTTTCTTTGTTTTTATCAGGATGGAAGAAGTTACGTAAATCACTAATAAGTTTGTTCTGCTCATCAAGCATGTCTTCAACTTTGGAAAATTGTTTATCTAAGAACTGCTTATCCTCTTCTTTGGTTTCAATAGAATTGAGCTTCATCTTAATAATGCTAATACCAAGCATCATTGAGGTGAGGGGTTGTTTCCACTGGTGAACCAACATGGAGATCATCTCACCCATAACAATATGTCGTGAGTTGGTAACCAATAAGTCAGTTTCTTTTTGTAATAGCACCTCAACCTTGGTTTTAGCACGGCGAATGGTGAAAGCCCAAATACCGATAATAATAATGATTAGCATACCAATAGCAATAATAATAAAAACGTCTTGTTTTTCAATACCGAGTGAGACAGGTACAGATCGCCATTTGTTTTTAATACGGTCAATTTCTGTTTGACCGATATAGTCCAATTCTTTATTGATAATACTAACCAACTCAGGCCAATCATTGCGTACTGCAAAGTAGATACTATCCTGTACATCAAAGGCCGGTGTGTTGACTTTTAGATCAGTCATCTGATAGGAGTGTAGTAGCGGGATAGCAGTTTCAAGATCTACCAGTGCAACACTAGCCTCGCCATTTGAGACTGCGCGCAAGGTTTCTAGTGCGTTTCTCTTAACAACCAATTCAACCGTTGGCCAGTTATTTTTAAGCCTCTGATGTGAAATATAGCCGTTAGTCACCGCTACTTTTTCTTTTGATAAAGACTCTAACGAGTGCACCTTTTGATTGTCAAGGGTTACGGTTAGATCTATTTCTGGGTGATTTTGGCTCGTAATCAAGACCCACTCACTATCCATATAGGGCTTACTAAAAAGTAAAAACGCTTCTTTTTCTTTGGTTTTGATGGTGGCAGGTAATACATCTAGCTCTTTATTTTTTAACTTTTGGATGGCATCCGCTTGGGTTAGCCCTTGTGCAGACTTAACGTATATTTTTAAATCTTGCCCAATTCTTTTAATAATATCTGAGGAGATGCCTGAATGCTTGCCGTCTTTGTCGGAAAATTCAATTGGAAACCAATCAAGATTAACACCAAGTCGAATTTGATCCCAGTGCTGGCGTAACCAAACTCTCTCTTCTGCGCTTAGTTGTAAGTAGTCAAGATGACTGTGATCTTCAGGAATATACATCAGGCCATCGATGCTGGCATCTTTAGGGGCAAAATTAGCTTGCACAAAAGTATCTAGCATATATTGCCAGTACGAGTCTTTCATGACACCTATTTCAGTTTGTAAGGGGCGCATGAGCTTGTTTAATTCAGCTGCCTCTTTTGATAAGAGTGAGTAGCTTAACTTTGGATTACTATACTTTTCCAAAATAACATTAATGGTTTCATCCTGATTAGAAAAGGCGTACTTCCAACCCTTAAGACTAGCCTCTCTAAAATCTCCGGTACGGAAGCGATAATCTTTAATCTCATTATCAGTGGTGATTAGAATGTCATTGTAAAATTGTAAGCCGTAATCTTTGGGACGTAAATAACGGTATTGAGAAATATCATTGTTGTCGTGATAGGCCTTATCAGTTATGTAGACTGGATAGGCAT
>CAJVCJ010000040.1 GCA_910595855.1 Candidatus Thioglobus vulcanius
TGGTTTGAAAGCCACTCATTTCAAAAAATGTAACTAAGAAGTCTTTTATGCTTGAATCATCATCGATAACAAAAATAGTTTGATTTTCATCGGATTGGGCGTGGTTCATTATTTGCTTGAATTTCTTAAAAATATGTTTTATATTATATATAGCTATCTATCTTCAATTTTGTTAAAAAATAGTCGGCTAAAATCACAAAGCTTTCCATTTGGTAATGTTGTCGAAAGTTGGCGGCAATACGGTATCGAGTAACATATCCTTAACGTTAAAAAAGACGTTGATTTTTTTATTCAATTTAGGAAAAATATAATGAAACATTTTAATAAAGCCGTAATCACTCTTTCAGTCATAACCTCTTTCAGTGTCTTAGCAATGAACACTGAAGCTGTAAGTAATATTGGCAAGACTACAGACGCTACCGCCATTAATATTAATCAACTCCCTCAAGAGGTGCAAAGTGGTTCGATTGTAACGCAAAAATCGTTAACAGCTGTCCCAACTATTAAAGCGATAGAGGCCATTCGAATTGCATCACAATCCATAGCTGGCAAAGTATTACGTACCGAACTAGGTGATGAAAATGGATTTTTGGTTTGGGAAGTTGTTATACAGACAGAAAAAGGACAGAAAACTGAACTTAAATTAGATGCTGGCAATGGAAATTTACTTGCAATTGATTTGGATGATCATGAAACCGAAGATCAAGACAATACAAATGTAGAAAGAGATGATGAAAAGCATAGTATTTGGAAATTCTGGGAAGACGATGATCACGAAGAGGAAGAAGATCGTGATTAGATTTATTGCTAATTTTTGATTGTATTTATTGGCGATTCTTAATTGAATTGCCAATGTTGTTATGATGATTTATGAATATAAAAGCGAGTAATTAATATGAAAAACAAGATTAAACTTTTTAACTGGAGTGAAAAAATAATGATTGGTATTGTGGCAATACTTATCTTAATTATTGGGTTCTTTGCTAGCCTATTAGCACTTGCTATTGGCGGTGCCATCGCTCTAATGATAGGAGCCAAACTGTGGAGAATAAATAGACAGAATAAAAAAATAATTATAGATGCTGATTACTCTGTTGTTAATGAATAGATAAAAATGCTAACAAAATATCACTCCCAAGCGCTATCAATGAGCGTAGTTTTTAAGGTAACTTAAAGGGTATTATTCAAACATGCATATTTTACTAATT
Source organism: Candidatus Thioglobus vulcanius (assembly GCA_910595855.1). Classification (GTDB taxonomy): domain Bacteria; phylum Pseudomonadota; class Gammaproteobacteria; order PS1; family Pseudothioglobaceae; genus Thioglobus_A; species Thioglobus_A vulcanius. The sequence goes on from CAJVCJ010000040.1 coordinate 1,209, forward strand.
GAAGATGATAAGGGGGCTGCAGCATATCTTGTTAAAGGCTTATCTGAAAGTGGCCATATCGTTGATCACGCAATAGACGGTGAAGAAGGGTTGCACATGGCGTTGACTGGTTGCTATGATGTGTTGGTAGTTGATCGAATGTTGCCAAAACGCGATGGACTATCAATTATTCGCATGCTTAGGGCCGATGGAAAAACTATGCCAGTGCTAGTGCTCAGTGCATTAGGTGAGATTAATGACCGTATCGAAGGTTTACGTGCTGGGGGTGATGACTATTTAGTCAAGCCCTATGCTTTTGGTGAATTATTAGCACGATTAGATGCGCTCACTCGCCGAGTTAGTGAAATCCCATCTGCTACTTTACTTAAACTTGCAAATCTTGAGTTAAATTTAATTACTCATAAAGTGTATCGAGCAGGAAAAGAAATACGTTTACAGCCCAAAGAATTGCAATTGCTAGAATATTTAATGCGCCATGTAGATCAAATTGTGACTAGAACCATGTTGTTAGAACAGGTTTGGGATTTCCACTTTGATCCAGAAACTAACGTGATCGATACTCAAATTTCACGATTACGTAGCAAAATAGATAAAGAATTTAATCAACCACTATTGCACACCGTCCGCGGACGAGGGTATCGACTTAGTGAAAGTGAATAGACTCTTAAATACCTCAATCATACGACTATCTTTAAGATATGCGTTGTTTTATGTTTTATTAGCCAGTATTGCTATGATATCGCTTTACTATGCTACTAACCAATATATGAATGCTCAGATTTCAATAAGTCTTGAAAGTAAGCTTTCTGAATTGCAACTTATTGATCAAAAACAAGGTAGACAAAAGCTTATTGAATTACTGAAAAATCAAACAATCTCAAAATCTAGTGATCGTCGATATTTATTATTAGTAACAGATAAAGGAAGAAAGATCGCTGGAAATCTTGGTGGCTGGCCATCTACTTTGGTTGCGGATAATGTAGTTCGTAGTATATGGGTTGAAGATAAATTAATACCGAATGCTGCAGATGATGAAGATGAATTTTGGCCTATAGTCGCAACTAAGTTGGATGATGGCAGTTTGTTGTTAGTTGCTCAAAATTCCAGTGAAACAGAAGATTTTCAGGAATTTATTTTTAGTACGATGGCAATTATTTTGTTTACTATTGTATGTTTAACGCTGATATTAGGTTGGCGTCTAGGGCGGCAAGTGTTGCAGCGTGTTGATACAATAAATCAGACTGCACATCAAATTCGTCAGGGGGATTTGTCAATTCGTATTCCAACTAGTCGTTCTAACGATGAGTTTGATGAAGTTGCAGCGCACCTTAATCGCATGTTGGATCATATTGAGGAGCTTGTCAAAGGCATGCAAGAAGTTACTGACAATATTGCACATGATTTGCGAAGTCCGCTATCTCGCTTAAAAACACGTATCGAAGTAACCCTAATTGAGGCTCGTGACAGAAATGATTATGAGCATACCCTTGAGAAGGCCGTAGAGGATATCGATGGCATGCTTAAAATATTTAATGCATTGCTAGAAATTACACAGGCAGAAGCTGGTAGTTACCGCGGGGAGTGGAAAGTTGTTGATCTAAGTCAATTGAGCCAAGATATTGGTGATCTTTATAGTGGTGTTGCCGAACAAAACAGGCAGCAATTAAAAATAAAGATTACGCCTGATATTAACATTAAAGGTAATCAATATCTACTTGGACAAGCTATTAGTAACCTACTTGAAAATGCACTGAAGTATTCTGGATGCGGAAAGACGGTTATTCTTCATCTGAAGCTAGATAATAATCATCCGATACTTTGTGTAGAAGATAATGGAATAGGCATTCATTCTAAAGATTATCATCACGTCTTGCAACGGTTTGTAAGGCTTGATAGCTCAAGAAGCACCCCCGGGAATGGATTGGGATTGAGTTTAGTTGCTGCGGTTGTAAGGCTGCATGGTGCCTTGTTGACATTAAAAGATAATCAACCTGGCTTATCTGTGTCAATATCGTTTAAATCAACACATTAGTTAGTCAAAATACATTCTAACCAAGCATTTATTTTTTATAGTAAATCTATTTGGTCAATTGCTAGTTTTATAACAGCTTTAATAATTGGAATAATGGGCAGAATATGTATAAATTTGCTACGTAATAAAAATTCGATTACATTCAAAATCTTGTCTTTATGATAGTTTTTTTTTAGATGTAACGTTATCTAACTATCTAAAATAAATAGCGTAGAATGATCCTAAAATTTTTATAGATTCTTGGGGGAGAGGAAATGGAAAAGTGGATCAATACGATCGTTAGTCTGTCTAACGTTAGA
>CAJVCJ010000041.1 GCA_910595855.1 Candidatus Thioglobus vulcanius
AAAGATGTTACCAACAAGTTCTTAGATGGCTTGCCTGGTATTCAAAAAGAAGGTTGCGATGGCTTTATAACTTCAGCTGAATTTATTCTGCATCAGCCATTGACTCACATTAACACACTTTGTTTAGAGTTTTTTGGCCATGATCTTAAAGCCGCCGTATCAAGTATTGTTAAAATTAAAGAATCGGTTGATAAAAATTCAGCAGTTGATTTGGTCGGCATGGAGCATTTGGATGCGCGCTATATTAAAGCCGTTAGCTATACCACCAAAGCCAATAAGTCAGTATTACCAAGAATGGTGCTATTGATTGATATATCTAGCCATGAACAAGCATCACTAGACACTCATATTGAAACCATTAAAGCCATTACGCTCGCTCAAGATGGTGAGTGCTTTATTGCAAAATCAACAGCTAAACGCCAAAGTTTTTGGAAAGATCGTGCTAATACAGCTGCCATTGCAGCACATACTAATGCCTTTAAAATCAATGAAGACGTGGTTATTCCACTAGATAAATTGGCTGACTACAGTGATGGCATTGAGCATCTAAATATTCGCCTATCAATTGAGAATAAGCTAGATACTCTGGAAGGTGTTCGTACTTATTTGCAAAGTATCAAACCCAAAGACCATCTGGTTAAAGAAAAAATAACATCAGCACTTGAACTATTAGAGCGTATCAATCGCCAATGGCAAGATTCATTGGCTCAGCTAGGCGATCAAAAAACCTTTCGACTACTTCAAACTGGTCAAATTAGAATCTCATATATGGATGTATTTGCTCATCCGCTGAATGATTTACTCATGGGTGAGGTCTTTACTGAAATCCGTCAAGAGATTAAAAACATTCATAGTCAATTCCGCACTGTTCGCATTTTTATAGCAACACATATGCATGCGGGTGATGGCAATGTTCACACCAATATTCCGGTACATTCTCATAATACCCAGATGCTGCACAAGGCTGAAAGTGTGGTTGATGAAATCATGATTTTAGCTAAAAAGCTAGGTGGTGTTATTTCTGGTGAGCACGGCATTGGTCTGACAAAATATCAGTATTTGTCGGATGAATTTAAGCAAGAATTTATTGCCTATAAGCAACAGATTGATCCAAACAACCATTTCAATAAGGGCAAGTTAATGCCAGGAAGTGGCCTCAACAACGCTTTCACACCCTCGCTACACTTAGTAGAGCAAGAAGCTCTAATTCTTGAAAGTAGTGAAATTGGCGAGATTAACGACATGGTTAAATCATGCCTTCGCTGTGGAAAGTGTAAAGATGTGTGCACTACTCATGTACCTGAGGCTAACTTACTGTATTCGCCTAGAGATAAAATCATTGGCACCAACCTAATCTCTGAAGCTTTTTTATACGAAGAGCAGACTAGACGTGGCATCTCTCTCAACCATTTTGTTGAGCTTGATGATATTGCTGATCATTGCACAATATGTCATCGTTGCGAAAAACCATGCCCAGTCGACATTGATTTTGGTGATGTTTCAATTAAGATGAAATCAATCTTAATTAAGCAAGGCATGCGCCATACTAACATTGCTGCAAAAATGTCAATAGCTTACCTCAATATGACCAAGCCTTGGCAGATCAACCTAACTAAGAAATTATTAATTAATGTTGGATATAGAGCGCAAAATATTATTTCACGCCTCGCTAAGCCATTCGTTAGTAAAAAACCCAATAAAACCGTTGGCAAGCCTAGCTTACAAATCGAGCTAACCACCCTACTCGATAAACCACTACCAACTGATATTGGGCTTAAGCCAATGCGTCAACTGCTTGATATTACTGATCCTGGCACGGTGCCAATATTATCACATCCAACTAAATCTAATGCTGATTCACCAAGCGTGTTTTATTTTCCGGGTTGTGGCTCTGAGCGCCTATATTCACAAATTGGGTTAGCAACTATTGCACTGCTTTATCATCAAGGCATTAAAGTGGTTCTGCCACCTAGTTACCTATGCTGTGGCTACCCTCAACGCGCTAGTGGCTATGAAGCCAAAAGCTTGGCTATTTCGACAGATAATCGCGTTTTGTTCCATCGCATGGCTAATACCTTAAACTACCTAGATATCAAGCATGTACTAACCTCATGTGGCACCTGTATTGATCAACTCGCCAGCTATGAATTAGGCGACATATTTAAAGATTCTAACTTGGTTGATATTCACGAATATTTACTTGAGCAAGATGTCACCTTAAAGGCCACAGGTGAACAGTATCTTTATCATGCGCCTTGTCATGATCCTATTAAATCAGATGAATCTAGTACAGTAATTTCTAAAATTATGAATAGTGAGGTGGTTAATAATGATCGCTGTTGTGGCGAAGCAGGTACCTTTGCTGTTGCCAGACCAGATATCGCCAAGCAAGCTAAGTTTAGAAAAGAAGCGGAAATCAAAAAAGGACTGGCTAATATAGCTAAATCTGGCAAACCTATTAAGATGCTAACTACCTGTCCTGCATGTCGCCAAGGATTAGCACGTTACCAAAGTACAACTAATATTAAGCCTGTGTATCCTATCGAGCTTATTGCAGAGCAGCAATTAGGCGAAAATTGGCAGAAAGAATTCATCCAATCTGTCAATATTGAAAAAGTAATGCTTTAAAATTTGATACTGGCATTAAGCCAAACACTTGAGAAGAATTAAAACACACGGAGATAGAATGAAAAAAATATTAATCGCACTTTTTACGATATTATCAACCAACACCTTTGCTGGTAGTGCACAAAACATTGCAGATGCATTTAACGCATCATCAACCCCTGCTGAACTGGTCAAATCAGGCTGGACTGGCAATGATGCAGGTAAAGGTTACAAAGTTTTACAAGTTATTGTAAAAGACTCAAGTAAAGCGGCTGAGCTACACATTGATGCTGATGGTAAAGTTGTTGCTGCATTTGATAATGCCAAAACTTCTAAATTAAACACTAATGTAGATTACAAAATGATCGCTTCAATGGAAGACTGGGCATCAATGGGCACTGGAGAATCTGGCCCTATGTACCACATGACTTTTGGCGGCTTGTCTTTTGAAGGTCCAATGGGCGAAGCCATGGACAACATGGGGCCATTCGCTTCTTTCTTGATTAATATTGGTAAAAATATCCAAGACTAATTAAGCTTTGTCAGTGCTGGTGTTATCACTAGCACTGACATACACCCAAGCTTCAATACCTGATTGCATCTTACCCAGAACGCGCTGATAAGCATCAACTTCATATTGATCTGAATGAGCTAGTTCTTCAGCGGTAATTTCAAACACCATGCCTTTTATTTCATTGGTTTTATTACCAAGGATGGCGATTGGGTGGTGCGTTTTTCCACTAATTCGAACCACCTCTTCATTATCAATGGCAACCATTTGCAAGCAATATCCCAAGAGATAATCCTTGCAGCCTTCTAGTTCTCGACCAAATGTTTCTATTTGAACGGGTGTATCTTGCAATGTTCCATACGAAAATAGTAGCTTCATTTCACTCATAAGGATATCTTTAACCGGTTAATATGGTTTACCATAATATACTAATTTACTAATACATAATATAATATAAAAACACTTGAGGAGTAATTATATAACCAGGAAAACTATATGAAAGCTCAAATTATAACCACACTAACCTTGGCACTTGGATTAACAATCACATGTAACGCTGTCGCATTTGAAATTAAGGGTACTCATGATCAATCTTGCTTAAATTGTCACAAAGACAATGGTGCAAACTACAATCATGACAATGAATTTTATGAATCACGCTCACTCGCTGGCACTAAGTTAAAAAACCATGCCGATTTAAAAGCACAAATTAATCGCTGTTCAAACTTTTACGATTCAGCCTGGTTTCCTGAAGAAGAGGCTGAGATTGTAAAATATGTAAACGATGAGTATTATCAATTTATAATGAATGCTGTCGTCGTCCAAGCTAGCAATTTACACTAATTTATAATTAGTGGCATAAAAAAACCTAATCATTGGATTAGGTTTTTTTATGTCTGATTAATATTAAATAATCAGTATTCAATAAAGCGCCACATTGGGAAATAAATCTGAGGAGAGGTATAAAGCCAATGTAGCTAATTCTATTATCCTTAAAAAACTCAACTATTACTATTATGGAAAACCATATAAATACAGATTGAATTGTCTTAAATAAGCTTGTTTTGGATCAGGGTCGGTTTAGCAATAAAAAATACAATAACAATAAAAGTAATGGCACCCACAATATCACCTTGAACATAAGATTGAAAATAAACCTTACCGGCGCTAAATTGTTCTGGGGCATACAATAATGCAACCTTAGTCAGTGTCGTTGTCAAAGATGCAATAACAATTAATGGCACAAAGTGTCGATAATTTAATCTCTGATTTTTTATAAATTCACCAACATTTAGCTTTTGCATAAACAAAATAACAATTAATGGCACAAAGGTGTTAATTGTACGACTAACAACCTCATGTTGAGCAATATTGGCAGAGCCGCCTTCTATAAACAGTTCAGCTAACAAATAACCAACTAACAAGCCCGGAAACACTTTAAAGCCAAATACTACATAGGATAAAAGCACTGCGCCCATCGGTAGCCAAAGTAGATTTCCAATATCAGAATTAAAATGATCCATTGGAATAATTAATGAACGCGTGATAAAGACGCTGAATAATGCCACTAAATTATATTGAAGAGTCTTGATCATATTATTAGGCCCAATTAAAACATCTTATTGTACGCATTTATATGTCAAATTAATACAGACTATTAAACACCATGAATTAACAAAACTGACATTTTGACCAACTCAGGTAGTGATTTTGCCCGCATCTTCTTCATTACTTTTGATCTGTGCGCCTCAACTGTTGGTATAGAGATAAATAATTTTTCGGCAATACTTCGATTTTTATCACCCCTAACCACATGATCAAACACTTCAATTTCTTTCTGAGTTAATAAATTATAGCAACTTAATATTGACATTTTTTCTGAGAACCGCTCTATGGCAGCGGTCACTTTGATGACTAACTCATCAGGATCAAAAGGTTTTTCAATAAAATCAACTGCACCAAGTTTCATAGCCTTGACTGCAATATCTACGTTCGCATGCCCGGTAATAAAAATAGTAGGCCTGATGGAATTAATCTCATTCAGATACTCCTGCAATTGTAAGCCATTCATGTCTTCCATATCAATATCAGAAATTAAACAACCAGTCTCATCTTGATCCAATTCATTCAAGTAACTTGCAGCATCGGCATAAGTATTCACTTTAAATCCATGAAGAGAAAAGAATTTAGACAAGGAGTCACGCACCTTTTGCTCATCATCAACAATATAAACATGTAAAGATTTTTTATTCACTTTTAATCAACCTTGCGCAAAATAATCAAGAACTCAGTACCTTTTTCTGAGCTCGAATTAAGAACTAAATCACCGCCATAAGATCTGATGATACGTCGGGACAAATTTAGACCAACACCAAGACCTTCATTAGAGCTTCTTTCTTTGTTACTCTTAAATAACACAAATAAATTATTAACATCTTTAATCTTAGAGCCTGTATCTCGAATAGATATATCAATAGTATCTTGTTTAATTGCAGACGTAATTGATAGTGTGTTGGTTCGTTTTAAATTGTTAGTCATGGCACTAATAGAATTTTTAATCAAATTCAACAACACTTGTTCAAGCTCAATAGGACTCATTTTTACGAATCCTGTATTATCAGATAATGATAGTTTCAATTTAATATTACTATCATCCAACTCTTTATTAAGCATTTTGGTAATTTTTATAACACTCTTATTGATAGCAAACCTTTCTTTGATAATGTTTTTTGTTGATAAAAAATTACGAATATTAGCGAGCAATTCCACACAATGATTTGTTTTAAGTTGTAATTCACTAGAAGTCGACTTAATTTGATCATAATCAAAATTAGCACTATCTTCTAACAACTTAGTAAGAATGTGTGCATCAATTTTAATTGAAGTTATGGGCTGGGCTAACTCGTGCGTTACTTCCGCAAGCAGCTGATCAACCGAACTCACTCGCGAAAGCTGTTCAAGCTTCATCTTATATTGTTGAATTTCAAACTTTTTTCGATTACGATATAACTGCAATAAGTATCCAGCTAAAAGTATGGATATAATAATTATGACAAAGTTTTCACGATAATATTTAATATAAACTGGATCTTTATAACTGCCAATTCTATGTTTTCTTAATAGCTCACGCACAAAGCTATAATCTAAAGGCTCGACCCATTGATTGGTTTGGTCACCATACTTATAGACTAACAAATGCTCTCTTATCCTCTGCGTTAACTGAGAGTCGCTATGTTGTAACGATGAGAACGCCCACTCTGGTACTAAATAAGTACTTAAAAAATATGGAAAATCATTCCTGGAATTTAATATTTTAATTTGATCACGATCAAGTTGATCAAGACCAATCATGGTTTCTATTACACCAGTGCGAACAGTGCCGGCATCAGTCAAGCCACTTACAACCGCATTAACAATATTATCTTGTGCGCCCAAAAACTCAATTCTTGAAAAATCTTGATAAGGATTGACACCCTGTGTTGTTAAATGATCCAAGGCTAACACCCATCCACCTAGTCGCTCAGGGGTTGATGCAGCAAAGCTGTTACCTTTTAAAGATTCAACAGTTTGTATTGAACGGTTGCTTGATGAAGTAAAAATCACACTACCTAATTGATTAACGTTAGTGGTGTCATTTTTGGTAAGTTCAATATGAGTGTTATATAAACGAACAAGTTCAATTGTAGTAATGGGCTGAGTAATAACATAGTCAACTTTTTTATCTTTAACCATTTGATACAATAATGCATCATCTGGCGTATCAACCACTACGATATTAAAAACAAAGCCAGGCATTCTACGCGTCAGGTAGTCACTAGTTTTCTTCCAATTCTGATAAACAGCACTCTTATGAAGATAAGACTGAATGCCAATTGTTATTTTAATTGGCTCGTTTGAGGCTTTAGCACCAAACATTAATGTGACGCTAAACAATAAAAAAATAGTATATTTAAACCAAGGCATCATTCATTTTAACATTGAGAAGTGTTATAACCATTATGAAAACCATATGGATTAAAAAGTTTAAAATTTTATTAATTATTAAATTTTATAGCTTTCAGCTTTTTACGATTGTTTCTGGAGGTTTTTATAAAATAAAATTATTTATTGTAAGTCGCCAACACTCAAAACAATAAGTTTATCAAGATCAATTAGTCGTCTAAAGGCTAATTGCACCTCTTGTACATTAATAGAATCAATTTTTTGGGTAAAACTACTCAAAAAATCCTTTGGAAGCTCATAAAATCCTATAATTGATAAATAAGTTAGAATATTAGCATTACTAGAAGTCTCTAGTGAAAATCCACCAATTATATTATCCTTACCGTCTTGTAACAATTGCGCGTCGATTGGGGTTTTTGTGAATTTTTCCAACATTTTTAACACCACTTGTTTGGCTTGTTGCGTCTGTGAATTTTTAGTTTGCAGTTTAATTAAGAATAAGCCGTTTGATT